>JAFVQX010000061.1 GCA_017504585.1 Lentisphaeria bacterium | reverse complement strand
GTTCTCAAACCGATTGGATTTACTTTTTGTCCCACAATAAACCTCTTTGATTAATCAGCCAGAATGATTTCGAAATGACTGGTACGTTTCCGGATACGGCCCGCGGATCCGCGTGCTTTAGGACGGAAACGACGGATGATCGGCCCCGGGCTGACCAACGCAGCCTTGACCGTAAGTTTGGCACGGTCGAGGTTTTCGTTGTTCTCGGCGTTTGCCACCGCAGAACGAAGGGTCTTGCCCAGCAAAACAGCCGCCTTGCGCGGACTCAAGTCCACGATTGCCAAGGCCTCCGTAACGGGTTTGCCCTGAATGACGCGCGCCACATGGCGGGCCTTTTCAGGAGAAATCCGCACGTTTCTGGTTAATGCTCTGACTTCCATAGTTTTTTATTTGCTCTCATTTGTTTGTTTGTTGCAAGTTCGTTACTGCCTCTCTACCCGGAGACAAGGTATGTATATCGCCGTCCACAACCTGTGCTGCAGCTGCCAGACTGCGGGTACTGAAGACCCTCAATCTTACCGGCTGAACACCAGCTGTCTTCCCTGGAACGTAGAATATCAATCCATTGAATACTCCATGGACATATCCTACCGGCAACACTACAAATCCGAGATCGGTATTCACCGCCTGTATCCGGCATTTTTCCACCGGTTTGGCGTCGATTTTCCAATCACTCATAGCGCTGAACTTGCGTGATGCGCTTCGTACTTCGTCGATTTTCAACCGCAGGCGCACTCCTTCCAGATTGCCTGCCGGCAGCGACTTGACTATCGCATCGGCTTCGTTGCAGAATTCCGCGCTCAAGACGGCTAACTCTTGACCGCTTTTCGTGATCTTGCTGATTGCTTCCACGAGCTTCGCTTCCCGGACGGGCGCTTTCGGTAAATTACCGGCAGCCAGCAAACCCGCCACACTCTGCTCCAATCGGCGATGATCCGCATTCTGCGATTCCACTTGATTGATTGCGTCAAACAACTCCTGCTTAAGCAGGTCCCGTTCAGCAGCAAGCCGTGCATTTTCCGCACGCATCTTCTGCTCCAACGATTCGAGTTCCGACACCTTTTTCTTCAGTTCTATGATCTCGTCAAGCCTTTCAGCACCTTTGAGCTTGACATCCACCCAGACTTCGGATCCGGCATCTTTGCCCGATGTTTCCGCAATCGCTCCGGCGCTTCCCACGCCGAAAAAAAGCGGAAAACATACTATAAATTTCGCAATTCTGCTCTGCCAGCAGCGCGTGGAAAAAACTTTCATTCTCCCCACTTGGCGTTTACCGACACCAGCTTTTGACTTTTCAGAATGCGTATTATAACTCATTTATTTTCAACACCTACTGTGTGTTTAAAATGCGTTTACACAATTCGTGCGTCTTATAATATAGCACAAATTTCAGCTTTTGCCAATTTTTTTACAGCAAAATATACCACAACATTGTTTTTTGTGCGGCTTGACTTATAAATTATTCGATGTAATATACCTTGCACATTCCAAGGGGAGGTTGCATCCCCCCCCTTGAAACCCCTTGGCTCCACCACTGGCAATATCCAGTGCGAGTTATCCGGCGATTTTACGGCAAACCGTAAAATCGTCCTCAAACGCCGGGTGGCTTCGCTGCGTGTCGCCGCGTGTGCTGTCGGCAAACAACATCAACAGTTTTGCCACATGCTCATTCGCCCGATAAATCCATTCCGTCGCTGCTATCATGTTTTATTTTACGGATATTTTTCAGCGGCACCATCAATTTCCATGTGCCGAATTCGCCACCGGAGCGTATCATAACATTGTTTTTCCGATCGCGGTCATGGCTGAACAAAACAAAGCCGTCGCCTTCGTAATCTCCCCAGCCCAATTTGATCGAGCCGGTATGATACAACACTTCTTCATCATATATATCCAAAACTTTTATATTCAGCTTACACAATTCATCGGCGGTCGGCAAACGCCGGTTGGCACGGTAAAAATGCACGATCCGGTTTGCCGCCACGAGCATATTTCGTTCGACATCTATATATTTAAAACGCTTATACGCACTGTCCAAAGCCGGCATCATCATAGCAGAAAGTATATAGCGATCATCTGAAAACATTTCATCGAATTTTTTGCCGAATTGCAGACATGTACCGTCTTTTGCGGAAGCAATCAAAAGCTTCATTCCCCGCATATAATGCAATACATCGCACAGAAAATATAATTTCAAAGCTGGATTTGCAGTCAGATTCCCTACACCGCTGATTTCAACACAGCCATCATTCAGACGATTCAGCTCCCCGCTTTTTATAGCTTCGTCAAACCATTGCATAGTCATAGTTTCTTCCGCCAGCGAGTTGCAGTAATACTTCACCCAATCCACCGGTTCACCGATGAGCTGGTGCAATCTTGCTTCGTCCACGACCGTATTTACGATCAGGAACTTCAACGCATCAATACGGATAGCTTCAATTGCCAATGCCACGAGTCTGCCGATAAGAAAACTGTTGCGGTCTTCAAGCATTATATTGCGTAAATTCTGCAAACGGCGGTTATTGCGTTCCACCAGAGCCGTATTATGCGGATCAAGTTTGATCTCCGTTGCCAGATAACGCCCGACGATACGTACAATGCGGAGATGTCCCAATAATGTAGCGGCAGGATTTTCTTCCATACCGCGTTTTCTGACATTCCCGGCAAACTCACAATCGAGTACATCCAACGCCTGAACAAATTCCGGATATTCTTTCCGGATATTCTCCAGTTTTTGTTTCAGAGATGCCGGATCATATTCGTCATAATCCACCCGCTCAATTTTATCTGCTTTGCTCAAAGCACCCAGCGGAGTCTGTTCAAAAAACAGACCTTTCTGATTGTACTCGACGGCTTCAGATAATCTGACGGGATAATTTGCAATGATACTTATCTCTTTTAAAACAGTTTCCTTTTCCTGATCGAGATATTTTATCGCCAGCAGACAGCCGCTGTAACACAATATTGCCAACAGCAGAGGCACAGCAAACCAATAACAGAGCTTCTGTTTTTCGCGTACCAACAGCAATGCCGCCGCACTTACCGCTGTCTGTGTTAAAGCTATATAAAAGCTATACCCGCTTTTACCGGCAACGATGCCCGCAACGAACGCGGCAACGCCAAGCAGAATTGCCAGAATTGCCAGCGTAAAAACACCGGTGTATTTATATTTTCTACCGTAAACAGCCAACCAGACCAGCCAACTGTGCAACGTTTGAAATTCTTGACGTTCGGCAGAAAGACGTTTCGGCAACGATTTATACGGAACGGGTTGGAGAATCATTGTTGAGAATCAAGGAATTGCACGATTCGCAATATCC
>JAFVQX010000060.1 GCA_017504585.1 Lentisphaeria bacterium | reverse complement strand
TTTATCGGGAACAAAACTTAAAATTTTTGCCGCCGGGTCGGAACCTGTGCGCTGTGGACGGGTGAACCGGGTCAGGTGGGGAACCAAGCAGCCCTAAATCCAGAAGCAGGTGCACAGGTTCCGCCTCGGCGGTTTGTTTTATTTTGAGGTTCAGTTATGGCAAGAGCAGATGGTCGTAAAGTTGATGAATTACGCAAGTTGGAGATCGTGCCCGGATTTTTGAGTCATCCGGCAGGGTCAGTGTTGTATTCCACCGGCGGGACCCGGGTGATTTGTGCCGCAAGTTTGGAAAACAGCGTACCGCCGTGGATGAAGGCGCAAAAAGTTTCCGGCGGCTGGGCCACCAGCGAATACGGTATGCTGCCGGCATCCACCCATGACCGCATGAAGCGGGAAGCAAGTTCCGGCAAACAGTCCGGCAGAACTGTGGAGATCCAGCGTTTGATCGGCAGAAGTCTGCGGGCAGTGGTGGATCTGGAAAAACTTGAAGGCCACACCCTGCACTTGGATTGCGATGTGATCGATGCCGATGGGGGTACCCGCTGTGCCAGTATTTCAGGTGCAGCAGTAGCGGCAGCACTGGCACTGAATACGCCGGAAAACCGCGAAAAATTCGGCAAAAACGCTTTCCGCGAACTGGTTGCCGCCGTCAGCGTAGGTATTGTCAACGGCGAACCGGTGCTGGATTTGAATTATCTGGAAGATTCCAATGCCGAAGTGGATATGAATATAATCATGACCGAAAGCATGGAACTTATCGAAGTGCAGGGTACCGCCGAAGGCGCCCCCTTCAGCCGCAAACAGCTCAACGAACTTATTGACCTTGCGGAAGTCGGTCTTAAAGAGATCTTTGCCGCCCAGCGGGCGATCCTTGCCAATTACGGCATAAAATAAGAAAAGGCAGCAATATGACAAGTCATCAGGTGATCGCCCGCAAGTGGCGTCCGCAAAAATTTGGCGATGTGGTGGGGCAGACCCACGTTATCCGCACGCTGCGCAATGCAATAGCCAATAACCGGGTGGGGCACGCCTATCTGCTGGTGGGGCCCCGGGGGATCGGCAAAACCACCATTGCCCGTATTTTTGCCAAAGCCATCAACTGCGAAACCCCTCATGACGGCGAACCCTGCTGCCAGTGCAGTTCCTGTCAGGCACTTGCCAACGAAAGCAGTCTGGATGTTATAGAAATCGACGCCGCCAGCCGCAACAGTGTGGAACACATGCGAGCCTTGAGCGAAGAAGCCTACCACATGCCGGTTGCCAGCAAGTATAAAATTTACATTATTGACGAAGTGCACATGCTCTCCAAAGCGGCGTGGAACGCTCTTTTGAAAACCGTTGAAGAGCCTCCGGCACATGTCAAATTCATCTTTGCCACTACCGAAGCACACCTGGTGCTGCCAACGATCGTATCCCGCTGTCAGCGGTTCGATCTGCGGCCCATTGCGGGCAATCTGATTTTGAACCGGCTGAAGATGATCGCCGAAAGCGAAAATGTCATGATCGCCCCCGAAGCCTTGAGCGCCATTGCCCGGGCTGCCGAAGGCGGTATGCGCGATGCACAATCCTCGCTGGAACAGATGCTGGCGTTTTTCGGCGGCAAGGATCAGGAGATCGCCGCCGAACAGGTGCTGGAGCTTTTCGGCTTGACCAATGCTGTGGAGCTGGATACTCTGATTGCGGCAATGCTGCAAAATCAGCCCGGGGCGGTGGTGACAATAGTAAATCAGCTTGCCGGACGGGGCAGAAATCTGGAAACGCTCTTCAACGATATACTGGAAATGCTCCGGGGCGCCGAACTTATGCACATATTGAACAACCCCGGTGCTGTTCTGGATTTTGATGACGAAAAACTTGCCCGCTGCGGCAAATTGGCAAGCTTGAGTTCGGCAGAAGCCTTGCGCTGTTTTATGGAAAATCTCTCGCCCGTGGGCAGAGTGCTGCACGAAGCGTTGAACAAGGCTATCTACCTTGAAAGCATACTCCTGAAAGCCATGCACGAAGCACATGCTCCGACTGTGGGCGACGTACTGAACCGCTTGAACCAGCTGCGGGGCGCAGGAGAACTGAATTTTATAGATCAGGTGCCAAGTTTTCAAGCTCGCCCCCAAACTTTTGCCATGCCGGTAGTTTTGCCGGAATCTCCGGCGCCGCAAGCGCCATCACCGGCAGAGCCGACAGTTCAACAGCCGGTGCCGACGCCCGAAGTTGCAACAGCAGCCGCAGTTCCGGAAGTTCCGGCAGAGGCCCCTGTGCCGCAGCAGGAACCGGAAGCAGTCGCAAAAGTATCCGCTCCGGCGGAAGTTCCCGCAACAGTACAGGAGATCATCGAAGAATCGCTGATAGCTCAACCGGCAGCTGTTGCAATTGAACCATCCCCTGTCCCCTCCCCGGTACCGGCAGAAGCTGCCGCAGGGCATCCGGGAGTGGTTTCCATGGAGGAGTTGTGGCAAAAAGTCATCCATTTCAGCGGCGATTTGCAGGAAGTTTTAAGTAAATGTACTCCCACAGCACTTGCCAATTCGGTTCTTTCCATCGAAACCGATGCGGCAACGGCACAGATCCTGCGGGACAACCGCCTGAAACTGCTGACATTGCTTCAACAGGCAAGCGGCGATTGGGCAATATTGCCGGATGTGCAATGCGTGAATAACGCCGCGGCTGTTGCGCCCGCACCGGAGCCGGAAGCTGATGCAGAAGCAGCCGCGGAATACGCTCCGGCAGAAGAGTTTATCGAAATAAGCTCGTCAGAACCCGCCGGAGAAAAGTTTGCAGAAAGCCTCCCCCCGGAAGAAGTTCAGGAAGAGTTTATCGAAATATCGGTCGATGATCTGCCGCCGGAAGCGATAACCACAGCGCCTACCCGACAGGAGCTGGGTTACAGCAAACGCAGCGTGATACATATCCCCGAAGAAGTGGATGCGACCGCCAAGATGCCGCCGGTACAGAAAGTACTGTCGCTCTTTGATGGCGAAATCGTTGATATACATGCATAAAAATTTTTACAGGAGAATATATTATGTTCGGAAATCTCGGTGAATTGGCAAATCTTATGAAAAAAGCCAAAGATATTCAGCGCAATATGGCTGAAATGAAAGAAGAAATGGCGCGCACTGAATTCAGTGCCTCCAGCGCCGATCAGGAAGTGGTGGTGGTGGTCAGCGGCGATTTTCAGGTCAAAAGCGTGAAGATCGCTCCTTCCATTGCCAACAACGAAAATCTGGCCAATATTGTTATGAACACCACCAACTCGGCACTGGTCGCCGCCAAAAGCGCCATGCAGAGCAAGATGCAGGAGATCACCGGCGGCTTGAATATCCCCGGTCTTTTTTGAGGCAACACCATGAGCGGCGCTAACAATGACTACCCCGAAGCGGTAGTGGAACTTATCGAAATCCTGCGCCGTTTGCCGGGTGTCGGCAAGCGGAGTGCAGAACGTATGGCGCTGGCGCTGCTGAAATTCCCTGCCGATGAGCTTAAAAGCATGGGGCAAACCATTGCTGCTCTGCCCGAAATGGTGGGCAACTGCCCAATTTGCGGCAATTTGACTGCGGCGGGGGAAAATTGTCCCATTTGCGACTCCAGCCGCCGGGATGAAAGCGTGATCTGCGTGGTGGAAGATTTCACCCGCATCAACGCCATAGAAAAATCCGGTGCGTTCAATGGGCTGTATCATGTGCTGGGGGGCAGAATATCCCCGCTGGACGAAGAATACGAAGATTCTTTGCGTATAACGCAGTTGGAAAAACGCCTTGCCGCAGGTCAGGTAAAAGAGCTGATCCTTGCGCTGGGCAGTGATATAGAAAGCCGGGCAACCAGCCTTTATCTGGCAAAAAAATTTGCCGGCCAAGTAGCAAAAATCACCAAACTGGCCCAAGGCTTGCCCGCCGGAGCTGACTTGAGTTACGCCGACAGCGCCACCATAAGCGCAGCATTGAGCAATCGCAACATCTTGCAATGATCAAAAAAAAATTCTTTATGAACTGGAAAAATATTCTGGATGTAATATTGCGGTTATTCCCAATATTGCTTTACGGAGTAAGTATGTTGATATGTTTTCTGCAGCTGGCTGTGGAATTCATATTGGATCTGCCGGAAAACAAGACCTGGCTATATGCTTTTCAAGATTCATGGTTTAAGATGAAAGTTATTTTTTAGTTCTGAAACATCCAGTATTTGCTTCCCAATCTTGAGTAATTGACGATTTTCCGCAAAAATACAAAACAAAATGCCTCAAAAACACAAAATAAAACCTTGCAAAAACACAAACTTGCGTTAAGGGTGATGGGGGGGGAAGCATCAACCTCTATCGGGAACAAAGCTTAATAATTAAACACTTATTTGCTGAAGAGTTTTTTGATTTGGCTCTGTTCCCAATATCGGTTGATTAACAGTAAAGATGTTGAATAAAATCTTTTCAAAACTTATAGGGCATTTATCTATTTGTGTAACAAATAGATAAATGCCAATAAAAGGTTTAGAAAAGGGTGATGGGGTTTGGGGAAGAGGGAAAGAACCTTTCCTCAAAAAGGTTTTTCCCTCTTCCCCAAGGCTCCCATATCAACCTTTATCGGGAACAAAGCATTTGATTTTTGTCCACAGACCTTCCTCTATTTGTTCTTCCTACTCCTGTTTCCGCTTTATCCCCAAATACCTTGTTGCCGCTTTGATCATCCATGCTCCGGCGATCCATGGGCAATGGATCAAAAGCAATATATCAACTTCGGTTCTGGTTCGGGAGTGGGCGGGGAGTTTGCCGAAAAAGCTGTTGATGTCAAATGCTCCGATTTTCCAGGCAAAAATGATTCCGCCGATAAAGAGAACAAGCCCGATAATCAATACAACCATCATTCCGCCCCGTTGGATTTTTTCCGGCGGCTCGTCGGGTTGGGGTGTTGCAAAATCCCACTTATTGCTCATTTTTCAACGCCTTTGATATGTTTTTTCAGTAATCGTTTTTTGCCCATTTTGCCAACTCGGCAAGATGGCCGGGTATATCCAGATGCTGGGGGCAGACGTTGGTGCATTTTTTGCAGTTGATACACTCGTCGGCGCCGCCCCGGGCGGCGTGAAACTTGTAAGAATTGCGGATCTGGGAGAGATCGCCAAACATTTTTACATTATTCAAGATGTTGATAAATCCCGGGATCGGCAGATTTTTCGGGCATACCGGCAGGCAATACCCGCAGCCGGTACAACCCACCCGGGGAATTTTTGTCAGCAGCGCTACAAGCTCTTGCAGAGTTTTTTCTTCGACAGCATCCAACGGTTGAAAATTTTTCATAAGAGAAACATTGTCAACCATTTGTTCCATGTTGGATATACCGCTTAAAACCGTATCCACCCCTTCCAGTCCGGCGGCAAAACGCACCGCCCACGACGCCACGCTCTTATCCGGCGCAGCGGTTTTCAGGAGCTTGACCGCTTCCGGCGGCAAGTTGGCAAGGAGTCCTCCCTTTACGGGTTCCATGATAAGAATTTTTTTGCCATGTTTGCGGGCAATATTGTAACACTCGCCGGCACGAACGGTGGGATTATCCCAGTCGGCATAGTTGATTTGCAGCTGCACAAATTCCATTTCGGGGTATTCGGTCAGGACTTTGTCCAGCAGATCAGGTTTGCCGTGGAACGAAAAGCCCGCTTCCCGGACAAAACCCTTGGCTTTTTTCTCAAGAATAAAATCAAAGTAACGCTTTTCCACCGCTCCCGGATAGATTTTTTCTTCCACCGAGTGGAGCAAATAGCGGTCAAAGTATTCCAACCCGGTGACCTGCAGTTGTTTTTGAAAAAACTCCTCGGCTCTGCTCTCTTCCGGAATACGCCACGAAGTCAGTTTGTCGGCGATTTCAAAAGAATCCCGTTTGTGGCGTTTGACAATGCACTCATAAATGGCGTGTTCGGATTGTGTATCATGATAAAGTTCGGCAGTATCAAATTTCCGGAATCCCTGTTCAAGAAAATAATCCACCAGCTGATTGGTTTTAACAAAATCGATTTTTTTATCCGCAGTAACGGGCAAGCGCATCATGCCCAGCGCAAGTTCTTTTTTCATAAAGTAATTTTCCTGCAACAATTTTTTGTTATTGGAAAATAATATACCATCTCTTACAGATGTTTGCAACTGCGGAAAACGTTTTTGGGCATAAATCAAAAGTGTCTGTTGGCGAATGATCTGCCGCTGTGTGTTTTAAGATATGCTTCAAACGCATAGGCTTTTTCTTTGGATGAAAATGCAATAGCTGTTTCAATTTTCCACGGCTTGAACTTGGATGTATGTGGAACTTCTCCGGCATTGTGTTTGGCAAGACGGGCAGTCAAATCTTCCGTAACTCCGGTATAACGATGCGTTTCCGTCGCAATATCTACCAATAAGTACACATAATAGAATTTTGTCATGCCAATTTTCTCCATTTTGAGTAAATTGCTCGTTCAACCCGGCTTCGGGTTGCTGCGCAACTCATTCTGAATATCTTGCCCGTACCGCCCGGCTTCGGGTTGCTGCGCAACTCTACGCCGTGGCAGGCTTCACTTTGGCTTCGCCAATTTCCGCTCCGGTCTGCGCCAATGGCTTGCCCGGGCGTAAAAAAGGCAACCAAATTTCTTTGGTTGCCTTTGTGAAGCCTGGTGGAGTCGATGAGACTCGAACTCACGACCCTCACACTGCCAGTGTGATGCTCTAGCCAACTGAGCTACGACCCCGTTCATAAT
>JAFVQX010000059.1 GCA_017504585.1 Lentisphaeria bacterium | reverse complement strand
GTGGGGAAGAGAACCTTTTTTCAAAAAGGTTTCTTCCCCACAAAACAGTTTTGCAACACCCCCCCCGTTTTTACCGGACTGCCGGAGCTTGCTTTTGGGCTTAACCCATGCGGGCGCGGCGGTACTCTGCAGCGAACAGGGTGCCGTCGTAACTGATATTTTTATCTATATCAGTAATAAAGACTTCTGCACCGTTATTCAGCCAGGACTGTTTGGCGGCAAGTGCCGTCAGTTCGGGCATTACCAGAGAAACAGCTTCCAGCGGAACTTCATCGGTCTTGCCGGAGAAATAGGGCATCACCTTTTCCAGCATAGCCCGGTAAAGTTTCGTGTTATCAACTGCCACCTGACGAACTTTACATTCGGTAGTGGCGGTCAAATTGAAAGGCAGCCATCTGCTTTTACCCACGGTAAGGATCCCCACTCTGCCATTGGTAAATTTGATCATGATCTGCTTCTGGTTCGATGAACCGATGTATTTGACTGAAAGCACTTCCGGGCCCATGGCGGCAATCAATGTTGCATAGCCGTGAACACCGTAGTTGAAATCATCCATGCCGACCACCGAATAAGTGGTATAGATTGTTAGTTGGCTTCTTCCACTGCTTTGCGGCAGGCGAGCACCTCATTGCAGTAACGCAAAACCGACCCGCCGGTAACGCGTTTGCCTTGTTTGATCCAATCCAATATCTGGTTGATTTCAGCCAAATTCCCGGCAACGGGTTTATCCAGATAGACCGCCTTATCGGCTTCCACAAAGATCCGTGCCTGTTCCAGGTGTTTATCCCAGTTGGTGGTATGCACGATCACGCCATCCACCAGCGGCAGCATCTCTTCCAGAGTTGCCGGGGTATAAGGTATATTGAAATTGCTGGCGAAAGTTTTGGCAAAATCTGCGGGGCGGGTTTCGCCGGAATCCCAGCACGCAACTACTTCAATATCTGCCACACCTTCTTTGGCCAGATCACGCATGACCGGCACCCAGCCTTCGGGGTGCGAGGTGCAAAGTCCAACTAAACCGATTTTAAAAGCCATTTTGCAACTCCTTAATATTCAAGAATAACGCCGGCGGCCTGTTCCGGATGCTCTATAAGCATATCGCAGCCGGTGCCCACATCTTCGATCTTGATCCGGTGGGTGATAAGGGGGGTGACTTTGAGTTTCTTTTCGGCAATCAGAGCGATCAACTCCCGGGCATTGCGCTGGCTGGTGAACTGCACAAACACATCCGGGTAATCTTTGCCATATTCCCAAGCCGGATCGTGATACCCCGCACCGGTACGGGAAGAAGGTCTGATATCCACATTGCCCGACCAGGCACCGCCGCCAACGGTGAACTTGCAGCCGCCCACGGCAACGATCCTGCCCATCTGATGGCCGTCGGCAGAAACTTTCATGGCCGCCAGCACGCTTTCCCAAGCCTTGTCGGCATTGCCGCCGAATGCCATCAAAGCAAAGTCCACACCATAGGGCGCGGCAAACTCTTTGGATTTTTCGGTGGCATTTACCCGGCGGAAATCGATGGCGTTTTTAAGTCCGCACTTGCGGGCGATGGCACGGCGGTTGCGCAGAGCTTCCCAGCAAAGCACCCGGGCGCCGGAAAGCTGATAGAGCTGGGCGGCAAGGTTGCCCACAATGCCCAGTCCCAGCACGATACCGTATTCCCCCAGTTGGGGTTCGGTGCGGCGGACTGCCTGCAAACTGGTGGCAGCAAGGGAAGCAAAAGTGGCTTCTTCGTAAGAAACATTATCCGGGATCGGCACCACCAGATTTACGGGTACAGCATTATAGGAAGCATGCTTGGCGCCGCCGCCCATACAGGCTACACGCATACCGACTTTGAGGTCTTTTACATCGCCTTTGACGGCAATGATCTCACCGGCACTGGAGTACCCGAATCTTCCGGCGTACTCTTTATCTTCGGCGGGTTTTTCCCGCAACGCCCGGGGATTGTTCATTTCGGTTCCGGGGCTGATAAGGGAACAATGAACTTTTACCAGAACTTCATTATCTTTGAGTTCCGGCATTTCAACTTCCCGGCATACGACCTGTCCGTTATAAGTTACGACAGCGGCCTTGCAGACTTCTTTCATAGTTGTTTCTCCTGTAATATTTGGTTGTTTCTATAAAATAACATCACAAAAGCCAAAATAAAATAGCAATATCGATAAAAAATTTACCATTTACATAAAATATTTTCGGCGCATGATCTATATGCAAGGTGATTTCAAACTCCTCAAGAGTCGATAAAGCCATAGCCTTCGCCATGCAAAAGAAGCATTTTGCTTGTTATTTTTGTTTTGAATTACTTTTGAAATATCCCCATGAGGCTTGACCGGGAACATCGGTTTTTTAATGAAAAAGCAGCAGGATAAATGCTGAAAATACAGGGGCTTCAGCAGTTTTTTTCAGGCTTTTTATATGACCGCCGGAAGTTCTGTCAATATTTTTATGAAAAAAATTTTGATTGCCTGTGTTTGAAATATTGCTTTTTTCAAAAAAAAGTGCTATTTTACCGGTAAATTACAGAAAAACAATTGGAGAAAACAGTTTTTTATGCATTGGATCGATTGGAGCATTGTCGGAGTTTTGTTTGCAGCATTGACTGTAACATTGATCATTTGTCAGCGCTATGTAAAAAGTACGGCGGACTTTCTGGCCGCCAACCGCTGTGCCGGACGTTATCTGCTGGCGATCACCAGCGGTATCGCCGGAATCGGCGCCATAAGCGTTATTGCCAACTTTGAGCAATATTACGAGGCAGGTTTTTCGCCCATATGGTGGGGGTTCCTCTCCGGGCCGCTGGGGTTGATAATCGCCATTACCGGCTGGGTCTACTACCGCTTCCGCGAAACCAGATGTCTGACCATGGCACAGTTTTTTGAGGTGCGTTACAGCCGCAAGTTCCGGGTATTCTGCGGTATATTGGGGTGGCTGTCGGGGGTGCTGAATTACGGATTGTTTCCGGCGGTGTCGGTCAAGTTCTTCATCTATTTCTGCTGTCTGCCCGAAACTTTCACCGTGCCGGGGATCAGTTGGCAGTTCAGCACATTTGTCTGTCTTTTGCTGGTGGCGATCAGTATGGGGGTGGTATTTGCCATCTTCGGCGGACAGATCGCCATTATGCTTACGGACTTTCTGCAAGGCATGTTCTGCAACGTGGCCTTTCTGGTGCTGATGATCTTTCTGGTAATGCAGTTCAACTGGGATATGATCTTTGATACTCTCCAGCAGCTGCACAAAGCCAATCCCGATGCTTCGCTGTTCGACCCTTATGCAACAACCAAAATCAAAGATTTCAATATCTGGTTCTTCCTGATGGGGCTGGCCATGACCGTTATGCACACCGGTTCGTGGCAGGGTTCTTCGGGATACGCCGCTGCTGCCAAAAGTGCGCACGAAGCCAAAATGTCCCGTTTTCTGGGTACCTGGCGGTCGCTGGTGCAGAATGCGCTTTTGATATTCATACCTATTTGCGCGGTGGTGTTTTTCAACAATCCGGAGTTTGCCGAGCAGGCGCGGGAACTCCAGCAGACCTTGAGCAGTATGGCTCCGCAGGATGCAAGTCAGGCGCGGGTGCCGCTTTTTCTGACCAGGATATTGCCGGTGGGGTTTGTGGGATTGTTTGCGGCGTTCATGTTTGCGGCGATGCTTTCTACCGACGATACTTACATGCACAGCTGGGGTTCGATCTTTGTGCAGGATGTCATATTGCCTTTCCGCAAAAAGCCTTTTACTGATCGGCAGCACTTGCTGATGTTGCGTTTTTCCATTATTTTTGTGGGGATATTTGCCTTCTTTTTCAGCTGGTTGTATAAGCAGACGGAGTATATCCTGCTCTTTTTCCAGATCACCGGTGCGATCTTTACCGGCGGTGCCGGTGCGGTGATCATCGGGGGGCTTTACAGCAAAAGCGGCTCCACGCTGGGCGCCTGGGTGGCAATGATCCTGGGATCCGGACTTGCCATAACCGGTATAGTTTTGCAGCAAATCTGGCCGGAGCTGGCGCCGATACTTGCCCAGTGGTGCGATGGCGAAAGATCCCAATGGCTGCTTGAGCATAAAGATCGTTTTCCGCTCAACGGGCAAACTCTGGCTTTTATCGCCAGCGTAACGGGTTTTTTGAGCTACTTTATCGTTTCGTGGATCGACCGCAAACTGCATAAGATCGGCAGCTTTAACCTCGATAGGATGCTGCATCGCGGCCAGTATGATACTCTGGGCGAACATGTGGAAGCCTGGACCACCACCCGGATCTGGCGCATATTGGGTCTGACCAATGAGTTTACGCTTTTTGACCGGATACTCTTTTTTGCCAGCATCGTCTGGACTTTGATCTGGACGGGATTTTTCATAGCAGGCACGCTGGGGCACTTTATCTTTGACTGGCAGCCGCTGACCTGGCTGAAACTGTGGAAGTTTTATGTTATGCTGGCTTTTGTGCTGGGTATCGGCACCACGATCTGGTTTCTGGTTGCCGGGTTCCGGGATATCGGCAGAATGTTCAAAGCTCTGGGCAGCGACGAACGCAACTATGCCGACAACGGTCAGGTGATCGATGGGAAAAATGCCGGCGAGTAAGAGTATGGCACAAGAATTTTCCGCAGACCATATACGGCAATTTACTTTTCAAAGCATTGGCAATATAGAGAGCGATCACCGCTACCAATACGAAGCCCCCCGGCAGGCAGTCTTTGCTTCCGGCGCCGCATTTCTGCGCTGGAACGATCCGGTTTACGCATCTTGCGCCGGAGATCTGACCGGATTTGACCGCATCTGGCTGATTTGGGTATTTGACCGCAACAAAACTGCTCGTTGGCGGAGCAAAGTGCGTGTGCCGGTTCCGGCGGAGCATGACCGTTACAGTGTTTTTGCCACCCGTTCGCCCCACCGGCCCAATCCCATCGGCATCAGCGCGGTGGAACTGCAAGCAGTCACTCCGGAAGGGTTGCAGTTAGGCGCATGCGATCTTCTGGACGGCACCGCGGTATTGGATGTAAAACCCTACATACCCCAAGTTGACTCTTTTCCTGCCGCCCGGGCCGGCTGGCGCGACAGTGTGGAAGAAGCTGCCTGGCAGCTGCATTGGTCTGAAAAAGCGCTGCGGCAAGCCGGATTTATTTTTCAAGGCTGCGGGCTGGATCTGAAAAACTTCTGTCATGTGCAGTTGAGTTTCCGCCCGGTGGATACCTCGCGGAAGCGGCTTGTTTTTAATGAAGAGCTTCAGCAATGGCAGCTGCATTGCCGGACGTGGAAGATATTTTTTGTGCTCAACGAGCCGGAACGCCGGATCTGTATAGACTGTATCGCAAGCAATTACAGCTCTGAAGATCTGCTGCCGGATTCGCCGGATAAATACCTCGACAAAGAGCTGCACCGGCAGTTTTTGCGCTGTTTCGGGTGATTATTGCACAACTTTGATTGCCAATCCGCTGCGGTCGGCGAATTTTACTTTTATTTGGGCTTGAGCATCCAGCAGTTGATTTTCCGGCAGCTCGACTCTACCGTACTTTTCAATAACTTCAAAGCTCTTTCCGGCAAATTTTCCGGGCAGCTGCAATGTATATGCCCCGCCTTCGGCACAATCGGCGTAAAAACAGTAATCTTCGTTTTCGTAATGGCCGAACATGGCACCGTTGAACCCTTTTATGGGCTGGAAGAACTGCCGGTAAGCAGAAATGGCGAACTTTTCGCCCTTTTCCGCTTGAGCGAGATTCAATATATATGGATAGATTTTTCCGGTGGTGGGCAGCATCATATTGATTCCCTGCCGCGGTGCATTGCCCGCTGCCGAAATACCACGCAAGCGGCTGTAACCCAGCACCACCCCCAGCTGACGCTTCTCTTCCGAGCCGAAAAAGTCGATGTAGCGGCAAGGCGGATCATCGGCATTGCAGCAATCTTGAGCGGTAAAGGTTTTGGTTATATTGCCTCCCGGCTGAAAACGCCAGATCTTGCCCAGATCCACGATCCGCTTTTCGTGAAAAAAGTCCGGCTGGTCAAAGGGCTTGAGTTTGGGAACAAATTTTTCCTGAACCTCAAAAAATTTATCGCCGTAAAATTGCAGCAGTCCGTAAAGTATATGCTGCCTGACATCTTGCAGAAACTCTATATTGGCATCGGCACACATGGTATTGTCGGGCAGAAAGGTGTAAACCAAATCAGTATGGAGCAGACTTGCCAGCTCCGGAGCGTTGGGTGCAACATATCTGCCGGGGTGTTCGATCAAATATCCGCACAGAGCGTCCGGCGGGCATAAGTCCATATCCAGCACCATTTTAAGTACCGAACACTTTACGATTGCTTTTTCAGCAAGTTCTTTACCGTCTGCCAATACAGTTTGGGAGTTGTAGCGGTTGTGGATGGTCAGCACGCTGTGGTCAAAGTTGGGCAGCTGGATGCGGTTTACCGATTGGGGCACAACGACTTTTTTATCCGCAGCAGTAAGATTTCCCGCTATACTGCCGGCAAACTTTATCGTGCCGTTTTCTGCAACTCCCCGGCTGTGGAAGATCAGACTTGCCAGATTTTCCACCGCCACAAGCACAAATTCATTGCCATTTTGGTCGGTGAAGACCTTGCCGATATCTTCCGTAAAGCACCAGTGCCGCTGGGTGTTGACCCGGAAGGCGAAGGGCGATCCGTGATTTGCCCCGATCATTGCGTAATCGCCAAACATCCACGGTGCCAGATCGTCCCAGCCGTAATGAAAGACCGTTCCGGAATCAAATTCTTCAATGGTTTTATCCTTATTGAGAAAGGCGGCGATCATGTTGCCTTCGATAAAACGCAAAAGGATGTTTTTTTCTGCAGAAAAATTGCTCAATATCCGCAATTCGCTTCCGCAGCGCTGGGCGATCAGGTGTTCTTTATCGGGTAAAAGGTTAGTTGACATGACAATTTACCTAAAATGTTTGCAATTCTTTTAAACTTAACGGTTTGAAAGTTTTCCGCAAAGTGTTCTTCAACTCCTGGTTTACGCTCCAGAACTTCCAGCGGCCGCAGGCAAAGTCGTGGGCGTAGTAATTTTCCAGCCACGCATGTTTGAGCTGAAAACTTATGGGTTGACTTTCAAATATCCAGGGCGAGCGTTCCGCCAGATAACTTGCCATTTTTTTGTATAATGCTGTGCGTTCGGGCGTGTCGGGCATGGGGAGCGCTGCTTCAAAGAGCTTGTCAAACTCCTTATCGCTGAATGCCGCCCGGTTGGAGCCGCCGATATTTTTGCTGTAAAAGAGCTGCAGAAAGTTCTCCGCATCCGGGTAGTCGCCGATCCACGACAAGCGGAAAGTCTGCATTTCGCCATTGCGCAACTTCTGATAAAAGCGGGCGGCGTTATTCAGATTCACTTTTACATTTATCCCCAGTTTGCCCCAGTCGGCGGCGGTCATTTCGCCATGCTGCCGGTGGCGGGTGCTGTTGCCGGACTGGTCAAAAGTTATTTCCAGAGCTTTGCCGGTTGCCGGGTCGATACCATTGGGGTAGCCGGCTTCGGCAAGGAGTCTTTTGGCGTTTGCCAGATCGTACTTTATCAGCTTATTTTTCAATGCTTCATCGTACCCTGCCACTCCCGGCGGAATGGGCCCGATGGCGGGGATCGCCAGATCGTTGGCGTGTTTTATCCTTAACGGCAGATTGTAAGCTGCGGTGAGTGCCTGCCGGAGTTTGAGGTTGTTTTTCAGCTTTTCATCGCTGAAACTGAACCCCACATACTGGATTTCAAACTCCCGGTTTTCGATCAGCGATATTTTCCGGTTTTTCAATGCCAGGGATAAAGTTTTGCCCCCCGCAACCAGATCGGCATTATCTTTATTGAGGGCACTTAATTCCAATTCGCCTTGCAGAAATAATAACCACGCCGAAAGTCCCTGCCGGATATTTGAACAAACGATCTTATCTGCCAGCGGCAGCCGCCGGGTGCGGTCGGCAGGATTTTCCGCAGCACTGAAATATTCAAGCCGGTATTCGGGATTTTTCAGCAGCGTTATGGAGTAATCCCGCTTGAATTCACCCAATTTGAACGCTCCGGAGCCTACCGGGTGATCTGCCATGGCTTCCTGCCCGTAGAACTTGACCGCTTTTTCCGAAACCACCCCGGTATAGGGTATGGCAAGGTTGTAGAGAAAACGCACATCCGGAGTATTCAAATGTATGATAAAGCGTTTTTCATCAACGATTTCCAACCCCGGCACGCCTTTTTTGTAAAGCTCAAAGCGTCGGCCCTGATCTTTTTCGCTGCCGGTGGCGGCGTAAAACTCTTCAATGCCCTTGACTTTGCCCCGCAAGAGCCAGTAGACCGGGCTGTGCAGACTGCCGTCGGCGATCCGCAGCAGCGAAAAAACCACATCGGAACTCCTGACTTTCCGGGCGGGCAAATCGTTACTGCCAAAGCATTTATCCGGCACAAAATACAAATCGTCCCGCAGAGTGCAGACGAAACTCCGGTTGCCGTTCTTTGCTTCAGGCATTTTTTTAAGCATGGAAGGTTTGAGCTGATAGGGCCGTGCCAGATAATCGTACTCCAAAAGCGTATCAAAGAGAGCCCCCGCCATGTTCCGGCTTGCCAGATCGTCCGCCAAAGCCGGGTCAAGGGTCTTGACCAGAGTAGCGGTGGCTATATGCACAGTATTAAGTTTGTCATCAGCCTTACCGCAGCCGAACAGCTGAAAAAATATGCAGCAAATCAGCGGCAGATAAGCTAAATTTTTCAATTTTTTACTCAAAACAGACATAACCGGTACATAAATAATTTTTCAAACATAAGGGCATTTTTCTATTTTGGCAAAAATAGAAAAATGCCAATAAAAGGTTTTCCTCCTTCGCCAAGGCTACGGCGGACAGGGGGAAAAGGGTGATGGGGTTCCGTCTTCGCCCTGCGGGCTACGCCGTGACAAGTTGGGGAAGATGGAAAGAACCGATCCAGTAAAGGTTTTTCCCGCTTCCCCAAGTACCGCTCACACCTCAAGCCTTTTTCCGGGCTTTTGCCTTTGAGCCGGTAAGTTTTACCGGTGTTTCGCCACGGACTGCGGCTCCGTTGACCACGCATTTGGTGATCCCGGGGCTGGGCAGCTGGTACATCACATCGGTCATCAAACTTTCCATAAGTGAACGCAGACCGCGGGCACCGGTACCTTTTTTCTCGGCTTGCAATGCAAGTTCGGCGATGGCATCATCGGTAAATTCCAGCGCAACATTGTTCATCTTCAACAGCTTCTGATACTGTTTGACCAGAGCGTTTTTGGGTTCTGCCAAGATCCTTTTCAGGTCATCGGCAGTCAGTTTGCCCAGATCCACCACTACCGGCATACGGCCGATAAATTCGGGGATCAGGCCGAACCGCACCAAGTCTTCGGGTTCGGGCTTCTGGTTGAGGGCTGCTTCGGCCTCCAGTTCGGCGGCTTTCTGCTGGGCCTCGCCATCTTCGGTCAGGCGGTTGAAGCCCAAAACCTGTTTGCCCACCCGGCGCTGGACGATTTTATCCAGCCCCACAAAAGCTCCACCGGCAATAAAAAGTATGTTGCCGGTGTTCACATGCAAATACTGCTGATCGGGGTGCTTTCTGCCGCCTTTGGGGGGCACATTGGCAATGGTGCCTTCCAGGATCTTCAACAGTGCCTGCTGGACGCCTTCGCCGGAAACATCACGGGTGATGGATACATTATCGGTCTTGCGGGCGATCTTGTCGATCTCGTCTACATAGATTATCCCGATCTGGGCACGGGCAATATCGTAATCGGCATTCTGCACCAAGCGCAGGATGATATTTTCCACATCTTCGCCCACATAACCGGCTTCGGTCAGCGTAGTGGCGTCGCAAATACAAAATGGCACATCCAGCATCCGTGCCAGCGTGCGGGCAAGGAGCGTTTTGCCGCTGCCGGTGGGACCCATCAAAAGCACATTGCTCTTTTCCAGCTCCACATCGGCAAATTCCCCGGCTTCGTCAGGATTTTCCAACTGGCTCTGCAAGCGGCGGTAGTGGTTATGCACGGCAACTGCCAGCACTTTTTTGGCTTCGTCCTGCCCGATAACATATTTATCCAGCTCGGCTTTGATCTCGGCGGGTGCCGGCACTTTCAGGTTGCGGATAAGTTCCTCAACTTCGGGAGTTCTGCCGGGAGCGGCATCGCCCGGTGCGGACTTTTTGCCTTTTTTGCCGCCATTGAGCATATCATTGCAAATTTCCACGCAATGCTCGCAAATGAGGCTGTTATCCATACCGGCGATCACTTTACCGGCACTGCCGTCATCCACGGGTCTGCCGCAAAATGAACAGCAGTGTTTGTTTTTATCTTTGCTCATATCGAGTAAAAATCCTTCTTACTTGCGTTTGCCCACCACTTGATCGACCAAACCGTATTTTACGGCTTCTTCGGCAGACATGAAAAAGTCCCGGTCGGTATCTTTTTCGATCTTACTCAACTTCTGACCGGTGTGGGCAGCCAATATACCGTTCAAAGTAGCTTTGGTACGCAATATCTCTTGAGCCTGAATGTTTATATCGCTTGCCGTGCCCTGCGCGCCGCCCCAGGGCTGGTGGATCATGATGCGGCTGTGAGGCAGAGCAAAGCGTTTGCCCGCGGTACCCGCTGCCAGCAGTACGGCACCCATGCTGGCACACTGACCGATGCAGTAAGTTTTGACATCGCAGCTCAAGCTCTGGATTGTGTCGTAGATCGCCAAACCTGCGGTGCATGATCCGCCGGGACTGTTGATATACAGATCAATGTCCTTTTTGGGGTCTTCGGCTTGCAGAAACAAAAGCTGTGCCACGATCAGGTTTGCCACATCGTCATCAATGGGCGTACCCAGCAGAATGATGCGGTCTTTGAGCAAGCGGCTGTAAATATCGTAACCCCGTTCGCCGTGACCGGTCTGCTCCACGACCATGGGCACCAGCTGGGCACGGGATTGTTTGCGTTCTTTTCCGTCAAAAAACATATTGAATTTTTCCTTTTGAGCTTATCAGAGATTTTTTTCGATAAGAGCCCACACCTTCTGTGCCTCGTCATCCCACTTGCCCCAGAGTTCCTGCAAACCGGCTTTGACTGCTGCCGGATCGCTGCCGAATTCTTCTTTGGCAGCCAGAGCCGCACCCTTGGCAAAGACCCGGGGAGTTTCGTTCTGGCTCAACACCAGACGCATGGTGCCGACCACCCGGTCTTCCCACGAAAGTTTGCGGGGCAAGTCGCGGGTGATACGGGCAATGGCATCCTGCAAAAAGGGATTGGGCATGCGTTCGAGCAAATCTTCGGCGTAAGCCTTAAAGCCTTCGGCAGTAAAGAGTTCGTCAAAACCGGCATACTTCTTGCAAAGTGCCGCACCGGATTCGTTGATAAATGCTTCCCGGGCAAGAGCGATAAGTTCCGGGTGCTTGGTAAGATCGCTCATATATTCGCAATCGGCGGTCTTGCCCAAAGTCCCCAGCAAAAAGTGGATGGCGTTGTGGCCGTAAAGTTTGGCTTCTTCAAAGGGCAGCAGATCGTTTTTCACATACAGATTTTCCACGCAGCGGTTTTCAATGTCCGGGCAGCTGGAAATGTAGATCTTGTTGAAGGCTTCCACCAGATGGGCACGGTCGGCGGCGGGAGCGAGTTTTTCCACGCCCCGGGCAGCACAATCAGCTTCCGGAACCACACCGGACATCTTGCCGACTACGGTGTTGAGGCAGTAGGTGTTGGGGAATTTTTCGCCCAGAGCTTCTTCCAGCTCTTCAGCGGCACGGTTGTTGTTTTCGGCCGTGTAGATAAAACGCACCCGATCCGGCTGCTTGCGGAAACCTTCCACCATCCATGGGGCGCAATAGGCAAAGAATTTTACGCTGGGCAGTGCGGTAGCCAGCTCGCAGGCATCGGCGGCGGCATCCACCAGTTTGGCTCTGCCTTCGGGGGTGTTGGGGTTATAAACTTCCACATTTTTGATGACTTCGACTTTGATGCTGTCGGCATAAGCTGTGTTGATGGTGACCACGCCGCCGTTGTCGTTGATGGCGTTGCGCAGTTTATCATCGACTTCGGCAATAACGATACGGTCAAAGCCGCCGCGGCAGGCTCCCGACATAAAAATACCAGTTTGGATAGGACCCAGACCGACACCCACAAAAACTTTCATAATAACCTTCTCCATTTAAAATTTGAGATTTATTGTCAATGCTGTATATAATATAAAGCATAAGTTAGCACCAAACCGGGATTTTTTCAACCTTTTTGTCAGATATTAGCAAACTTTTCAGCCAAAAATATGCTTTTTGTTGTTGCAGACCTTGCGAAAGACCGATTTGTGGCATATATTATGACAGAAATCGTTGGTTTATGAAAATAAGGAGCAGAAACATGATCAAAAATTCACCTTTCTGGCGAACGCTGTATACTGCGTGGGATCTGGCATGTGATCGGGCTCTGCCCCGCTGCTGCCGCCCGGATGCAGATTCCGGCAAAACAGAATTGGCTTTCAATGCACTTTACGGTACCATTATCTGGGGGGCGCTGGGCGGATTGCTGATGCTGATCGCCGGCAGGATCTTTTCTGCGGTGCTGCCGGTCAACGGCGCGGCACTGCTTTTTGCTTTGGTCGTGCTGATCGTTTCCGAGAGCCGTACCGGCTGGCGGGGGCTGGCGTTGAGTGCGACTTTTTTCGAAAATATCTTTGGCGGCAAAACCTTCTGCAACGCCATAGCCTTGCGGCAGGATGATTTGAGAAATCTTGCCGGGGTGGTTCCGCTGCTGCTGGTGATCTTTGCTCTGCTGGGCAAGTTTTTTGCACTGTTTCTTGCCGCCCGTGCCGGATTTTACGGTGTCGTTTCTGCGGCGTGGGTGATCGCTCTGGCGGCGGAAGCGGTGCTGGCGGCCGAACCGGCGGCGCTGGGGGTGCCCGGTTACTGCCGGAATGCCCGCAGCGAATATATTGTGGCGCTGGCGGGATTTTTCCTGCTTTTCAACCTCATAAGTCTGCCGCTGGCGACGTTGATAGCGCTGGGGGGATCGGCATTTCTCACCATAGTTTTGATGAATTTGTTTTTGAAACGCTGCGGCAAGATCGACTCCAACGATATGACCATGACCGGGTATTTGCTGGAACTGGCGGTGTTGGCGATCTTTGCCTTGCTGATTTGCTGAAATAGAGATCATGTGCGACTCCGACTTGCTTTATTACAGTGCCCCCGGCAAGATCAATTTGTATCTGAAAGTTACCGGCAAGCGGCCCGATAATTACCATACTATCGAAAGTATTTTTCTGCCCCTCGCTGAACCTGCCGACGATATTGCCATAGCTTGCGATGCTCTGCCGGGATCGATTCTGGTGGGGTGTTCTGACGTAATGCTCCCCGGCGGCACCGGCAACATTGCCGGCAGAGCCGCAGAACTGTGGGCCAAAAAGACCAACAGCGTGCCTCATTGGGATATAAATATCCGGAAAAATATCCCCGTAGCCGGCGGTATGGGCGGCGGATCATCCGATGCAGCGGCAGTATTGAATTTGCTGAACCGCAACTCTGATGCTCCGCTGGATGCTGAAGAACTTAAAGAAACTGCATTGGCTCTGGGGGCGGACGTACCTTTTTTCCTGAACCCGCGCCCGGCGCTGGTCACGGGCATCGGCGAGATTTGCCGGGATCTGGAGTTTGCTTTTCCGGAGCTCCATATCCTGCTGGCGGCCCCCCGATTCCCGGTCAGTGCGGCCGAGGGCTACCGCCTGCTGGCGCCGGAAAAAATTTCTGCGGCAAGCGACGTTTTGCGTCAGGAGATATTTTCTGCTTTGCGTCAGGGTGATGCGGAAAAACTTGGCAAGCTGATTTTCAACGATTTGCAGGATGGCGTTTTTGCCAAATACCCCATATTGCCTCTGGCGGCGGATAAGATCCGTGCCAGCGGAGCGTTGTCGGTGCTGATGACCGGCAGCGGCCCGACGCTGTTCGCACTTTACCCTGATCGTAAAAGTCTGGCGGCGGCGCAAGCGGCTTTGAGTTGCGAATTGGGCAATTTCCGGGTGTCTGCGGCAAAAATTTTTGCATAAGGATCTTCCGCGCCGGAAAATATATGATTTTTTGAGCAGGAACATTGGCAAAAATTTTATGTCGATATATCTTAAATGCCGTGAGGACAAATTCACGATCTGAAAAAAATATTGGATACACTTTGTGCAAATAAAACAAATTCTGTAAAAAAGGGGTAGTGAAATATGGCTGCTGTTGCTGAATGGGATGAAAAAACTTTTGCCGAAATAAAAAATAGCGGCGTGGTGCTGGCAGATTTTTACGCTGTCTGGTGCGGCCCCTGCCGGATGATGATGAGCGTGCTGGAAAAAGCCGCCGCAGAGTTTGCCGACGACCAGCTCAAGGCGGGCAAACTCAATATCGAGCAATGCAAAAATCTGGCGGCGGAGTACAATATCCGCACGATCCCCACTTTCATTATCTTCAAGGATGGCGAGATCCACAGCAAACATATCGGCGTGCTGGGGCAGAAAATGCTTACCGAAGCGATCCGCAAGGCTCTGGCTTGATCGTGAAAGATCGTATCGAGGTGGTTGCCGGGGTGATCTTTGACCGGGCGGGTCTGCTTTTGGCAGCACAGCGTCCGGCAGATAAAAGTCATGCCGGTTTTTGGGAGTTCCCCGGGGGCAAAGTCGAACCGGGCGAAACCTGTGCCCGGGCGCTGGAGCGTGAGCTTGCCGAAGAGTTGGCAATGCGCGTTACAGTGCTGGACGAAATGTACCAGCTGACCGTGCAAATCGCACCGGAAAAGAGCTTGATACTGCACTTTATCCGGGCGCTGGCAATGGAGTCAAGTCCGCCGGTCGCCTGCGAAGGGCAGGCGTTCAAATGGGTGAAAAAATCAGAGATCAGGCAGCTGGAGTGGCTGCCGACTGATAGAGAATTCGTAGAATATCTTGCCGCAGCTTACGGCAATTAAATGGATGGGAGATCTGCAAAAATGAGCATGAAAATGGTGGACGCGTACAGTGGTTTTTCCATTGATTTTTCGCGTATGAACTTTGATTGGGCAGCTTTGGATGCTTTGCATGAAAAATTTTCCCGGGCGACCCGGGAGATGATCGCATTGGAAAGTGGCGCCATCAAAAATCCGGACGAAAACCGCAAAGTCACTCATTTTACCGATCGGGTGAACTATCGCACTTCCGGACTTTTTAATGAAGTGGAAGAATTTGCCGCCGCTGTGCGCAACGGCGATATCACCGGCGGTACCGGCAAGCGTTTTGACGCAGTGGTGGTCAATGGCATCGGCGGTTCGGCGCTGGGGCCCCAGCTGCTGCAGTTTGCCATCAACGGCCCTTACTGGAACGAAAAGAGCCGCAAACAGCGCAATAACGGTCTGAAAGTCTACTTTCTGGACAACACCGACCCTGCCGGGCTGAAAGATCTGCTGGAAGTTATCGATCTGGAAACAACATTGCACCTTTGTGTATCCAAATCCGGCGGCACGCAGGAAACGCTCAACAATCTGACCGCCCTGATCAATATTTATACCGCAGCCAAACTCAATTACAGCGATTACGCCTGTGCGGTGACCATGACCGGCAGCAAGCTGGATAAACAGGCCAAAGCCGATAAGTTCTTAAAGGTCTTTCCCATGGCGGAAAGTATCGGCGGCCGCACCAGCGAAACCAGCATCGTGGGGCATGTGCCGGCAGCGCTGGCAGGAATCGATTTCCGCATGTTTCTGGAAGGCGCCTGCCGCATGGATATCTGGACGCGCAACAGCAATTACCGCGACAACCCCGCGGCCATGCTGGCGGCAATGTGGTATCTTGCCGGCAACGGCAAAGGCGACCGCAATATGGTGATCGTGCCGTATTCCGACCGGCTGGTGCTGCTTTCGCGCTACTTGCAGCAGCTGGTCATGGAAAGTCTGGGCAAGGAACTGGATCTGGATGGCAGGGTGGTCAATCAGGGGTTGAACGTTTTCGGCAACAAAGGCGGCACCGATGCCCACGCGTTTATCCAGCAGCTCAATGACGGCCGCGATGACTTTTTTGCCACCTTTATCGAGGTTCTGCACGATGCGGATAATGTGGCGCTGGATGGTGTCAGTAATATGGGCGATTATCTCCACGGCTTCCTTTACGGACTTGCGGCGGCGCTGGCCAGTAAAAAGCGCCCGGTGATAACTATGGAGATCAGCACCATATCGCCGGCTAATCTGGGTTTGATCATCGCGCTCTATGAACGGGCGGTGGCGATCTATGCGGAGTTTATCAATATCAACGCATTCCACCAGCCGGGGGTGCAGAGCTACAAGCTTGCTGCCCGGGGGATGCTGGATGTGCGGCAGAAATTGTTCGGCTCTTTGACTGCTCCCAAGAGCGGAACTGCGCTGGAACTGGCTGTTGCGGCAGGACTTGCCGATAAAATGCCGGCGGTCGCAGGTTGGCTCAACCGGGCGGCAGCCAATCCGGAAAGTTACAATGTGGAACGCAAGTTTTCGCCGGAAAAAGGCGAATGGATCTATTATATATCGTAAAATATGTAAACAGCAAAGGGGATCTTAATCATGTCTGTTTTGGGTATAATCGTACTGGTATTTGTAGTACTTTTTATTTTCATATTCAACAGTTTGATCATGAAGCGCAATCTGGTGGATAACGCCATGGCGCTGATCGACGCTTATTTGAAAAAGCGCTGCGACCTGATACCCAATCTGGTTGCCGCCGCCGCAAAGTATATGCAGCACGAGAGCGAAACTCTTACCCGGATCGCCGAAATGCGCTCTCAAGCCAAAAGCGTGGGCGACAAAAGCGATCTGGATCGCCAGATGACCGGTTCGCTGCGCAATTTCATGGTGCAGCTGGAAGCCTACCCGGATCTGAAAGCCTCGGAAAACATCATGCAGCTGCAGGCGGCTTTGAACGAGATCGAAGAACAGCTCGCCGCCGCCCGCCGTACTTATAACAGCGCGGTAACAGATTTCAATAACGCTATCCAAATGTTTCCCGGGTGCTTTTTTGCTCCGATGATGCGTTTGAGCAAGCGGGAGCTTTTTGCCATACCCGAAGCCGAAAAAGCCAATGTGGATGTAAAAGCACTTTTTGACCGGTAAAGTATGAGCAATGATCTGCTGCAAGTCGATTACGACAGCATCATCGACCGGGTGCTTACCGGCGAACTGGATTCTCAATTAGCTGCTTATGACCGCCAGCGGAGCCGGGTCAAAAAAATCGGCATGGCTTTGATCGTGCCGGGGCTGATTTTGCTGCTGGGATCTCATATTCTCAAGTTTCGTGAGATCGGGGCGGTTTGCGGTATGCTGCTGATGATCGGCGGCGGGGTGATCATGGCGTGGTTTTATAAGCGCCAGCGTGATTTTTACCGGCGGCAGGTGATGGTGCAGCTGATCCGGGCAATGGATATGGCGCTGACTTATTTCCCGGATAAAGGGTTGAGCCGCAGCCGCTTCCAAAAGTTCAAACTTTTCGGCTCCTTTGACCGCTACCGCAGCGAAGATCTTTTGTCCGGCACCGTGGGCAAAACGTCTTTTGAAGCTGCCGAAGTGCATATCGAGCGCAGGCGCAAAACGAAAAAAAGCACCTCATACGTTACGATTTTCCGCGGGGTGGTGTTTATTGCCGACTTCAATAAAAAATTCAACTGCCGCACCGCTATTTTGCCGGATGTGGCGGAGAGGTGCTTCGGCAAACTGGTGGGGAATTTTCTGCAAAGTCTCAATTTCAGCAAAGAGGGCAAACTCGTCAAGCTGGAAAATGTGGAGTTTGAAAAACACTTTGCCGTTTACAGCGACGATCAGCACGAAGCCCGTTATTTGCTTACTCCGGGGTTTATGGAGCGGCTGCTGGCGGTGCAAGCTGCCGAAAAATCTCCGATCCGGGTGCTTTTTCTCGACAATAATCTGGTGATGACTTTTACCCGCAGCGGCGGTTGGCTGGAGCCGCCCTTTACCGGCAGTATCTCCAGCCGCGAAATGCTGGAACGCTCCTTGCGGGAGGTGGTCGGCGTGCTTGATATCATTCAAAAACTCGACCTTAATACCCGCATCTGGAGCAAACAACCGTCCGCCGCTGCCGGCGATCAGTAACCCATGCCGTTGCCGGTAAGGGCTTTGATGCTGACAATGCCGTTACGCCGTTCATACAAGCCGGGGCGGAGTTTTTCGTCGTCCAGCGAGGCTTGCGGGTAGAACTGCGGTGCGTTGCACTCCACACCTTTGATGGTGCCGATATGGGCGGCAAGCAAGGCGTGGGGCACAGTTGCCAGCATGGGGTTGGTAAGATCCTGAACCATCAGCTGCATATCGTGTTTTTTTGCCCAGCATGCCGAAAGCAGTGCCCCGGTCTGGGTTTTGCACACTTTAAGTGCCACGCCGTTCCAGCCCAGGGAACAGCCCAGCTTGACAAACTTCCAGTCGTGGGCGCTTTCGTCCATAAAGAGCGGCTTGCGCTGACTGCAGGAGTGCACGTCGATCTGATTGGCTTCCAGATCGTAAGGGAAGGGCTGCTCCACATAGATAAGCAAATCGTAGATCGCCGGGTATTCGGCTTTAAGTTTATCCAATATATCATTGACATAAGAGGGGTCTTTCACCAGACAGTTGAAGTCCGGCGACAGAGCCTCCACTCCATACTTGAGGGCGATCTTGCCGATGGCTGTCACCCGGTCGTAATCCCAGGCTCCATCGCTGCCGGTGAGTTTGATCTTCAAACACTTCAAGCCATCGCGCTGGATCCACTTTTCCAGCGATACCGGGTAGCCGTCGTCCGGCTCGCCGCCGGTGCGTTCACTTTCGTAAAGCAGGTCTTTGCCGCCCACCAGATGCCAGACCGGGAGCTCGGCGGGAACATTTTTTACAAAAAAGTCTTCGGGGTAAAGTCCGGCAAAGGCTTCGTCGTTGTAGAACCACGCCAGATCGTGATCCATAAAATCTTTATTATAAGTTTGATAAGTGGGCAGCCCTTTTGCCAGACCGTAAGCATCGTGCAAAGCTATATCGAATGCCGATGCACAGATCAAAGCCGCCAGATGGGGCATTCGGGTATTGTTTTCGCAGTTGAACTTTTCCAGCAGACTATCCAGTTTGCCGGTCAGAAAGGTGTACCCTTCACTCATGGGGTGCAGTTGGGGTTCTGCCGGATAGGCTTCTGCCAAGACTTCGCAGAATTTGCACATAAGTTCTTCCCGCAAGCCGAAAGAGAGCGTCGAGGGCCACGCCCACGCCACCGAAAGAGGCGTTTCGCCCCGGCCCACCGCACCGTAAGCGGGGTATTCCACATGGCAAATTTGAATGGAATCAATAGTTTCAGCCCCGAACTTGAGGGGCAAACGCATCTTTACCGGAATAAATTTCAGCTTCATGATCACTCCTTATTTTTCAGAAACAGGGTGTAACATCTTCTATCTGGAGCGGGATGGTCTGTTTGAGGCGGATGGACTCGATCGCTTTCTGTGCCAGAAAGGTGGAACGGAAACCGGCGAGTTCATCGCAGGGGCTGGGCTTATCGTTGAGAATGGCGTCGATAAAGCCGTTGAGCATGGCTTTATGGCCTTTATCCACGATCAGCGGGCAGGTTTGTTCCACGATTTTGGCGTTGGTGCTGCCGGAAACATTCTTCATATATTTTTCCATATATGCGTCAAGCCCGCTGCCCAGCTCGGGGTAGGGGTCGCTCTGCAGGGCAAAGGTTTCTTTGCCGGAATCGGGCATACCGTAGTAGCAGTTTTCCACAAAGTGCAGACAGCGGAACAATGCGGCTCCGGCGGTGACTTCAAACTGCTCTTTGGGGTAGTCAAAAGTTCCGGTGCAGGAGAAATCCAAAGTCATGCTGGCACCGTTGTTGAACTTGAGGTAAATGCCGTGAGAAAGCCGGGAAGAACCGAACGCCGTGATCTCGCAAGGTACTGCCGGGGCAAAGAACCAGCACGCCAGATCCAGCCAGTGTACCGATTCGCCGATGATCTCGCCGCCGCCGGTAAGGGGATTGAGATGCACCAGCGAGTAAGAGCTGCTTTCGTCCTGAATACGGATATTCATGTGGTGATAAGTTTCTTCCGGCAGCGGTTCCCGGACGGTTTCCACATACTGCCAGGGATTGTGTTTGGGCTCGGCAATATGTTCCTGATACTTTTTCTTTAACGCTTGCATCGCCGGTGACATGCGGCGGTTGAGGTCAACGCAGAGCTTGACCCCGTTTTTGCGGACGGCACGGATGATTTTAAACGCTTCATTATCCCGCATCGCCATAGGTTTTTCGCAAAAGATATGCTTTCCGGCAGCGGCGGCGGCTTCCACAATGGGCAGATGCACTTCGTGGCTGGTGGCGATCTTGATAAAATCAACTTCCGGATCGTTGACTATATCCATAAAGTTATCTGTATAATGGGGTACATTAAAATCCTTTGCCGCCGATTTTGCCGCCTCAAGATCAATATCGCACACCCATTTGAAATTGACTTTTTCGTGAGTGGAGAGGTTCACCAGATCCTGCTGATGGGCAAATTTGCCGCAGCCGATCTGGGCGGCAGTAAGAATACTTTTGCTCATAATAAAGCTCCTTGTTGTGTTGATAAAAAAATATTTACTTAACAATATAACACAAAAAAAGCAAAATAAAATGGCAAAATCAATAAAAAATTTACCAAAACGGATAAAAGACCGCAATGCATCTTTTCATCCGTTCCGGTGTTTGTCTGCGGTCAGCCCTGACAGAATTCGTAGTCGGCGCGCAGGAGTTCTTCACAATATTCGATGGTCTTCTGCAAGCCCACTTCCAGCGGGGTGGTGGGCTGCCAATCCAGCAGTTGTTTGGCCAGTGTTATATCCGGCTTGCGCTGTTTGGGGTCATCGGCGGGCAGATCGCAGAAGATGAGTTTGCTGTTGGAATTGGTCAGCTTGATGGTCAATTCTGCCAGCTCGCGGATGGTGAATTCCCGGGGCATACCCAAATTTACCGGGCCGGTAACTTCGTGGGGGGTCGCCATCATGCGCACCAGACCTTCCAGCAGATCGTCGCGGTAGCAGAAACTGCGGGTCTGACTGCCGTCGCCGTAAAGGGTGATGTCTTTGTTCTG
>JAFVQX010000058.1 GCA_017504585.1 Lentisphaeria bacterium | reverse complement strand
CGCATGATTTTGTTGGTGGCTCGGCCGATGACAGTGTTGGTGCGTTCGCCGGAACCGAAAACCATAAAGTTGATATCTTCGGCACCTGCCATGCGGGCGGCACCTTCGGCGGCACCGGCAGCCATGGTTTCCGGATTGCCGTCTACGGCGTATTCCAGCAGTTTCTTGTAGCCTTCGCAAGCCTGACGACCGGCTTCGGCAAGGCACGCCACTTCGGCATCGCTTTTGATCAGACGCTGCTTGAAGATGATTTCCGACGCGTCAAAGAGTTCGGCTTTGCCCGCAGCTTCTTCGATGCGTTTGAAGATCGGAGCGGGTATATCGTACCAGCCCACCACACCGATGCGGCTGCCGCCCTTGAGTGCATTGCCGATTATATCTGCAAGTTTGGCAAAGGTCGCCAGCGGGTAGTCGATCTCTTCGGGAACCGATACGCAGGCAAATTCTTTGACATTGCAGTAATTGCTCCAAACGGACATTTCCCGGGCGTAATTTTCGCCTTCGGGGGCACCAGCCAGCACCGGTTCGCCGCATTTGGGTATCACGCAGACCGCCCGTTCAAAAATGGGCCAGAAGTTGCATACATAACGCAGATTTTCTTTGCGGTATTCGTCGCCGTAGACCAGCATGGCGTCGATGTTTTTTTCTGCCATGGCACACTGGATCTTTACGATGCGTTCTTTGAATTCGCTGGCGGGGATCACGATATTGCTCATAGAATTTACTCCTTACTTTTGTTTTTTTGGGCTTGTTTATCTGCTAAACGTATTTTTTCTTCCAATCCGGCAACATTCACCGTTTCTTTTATGGTGCTGCAATCGGTGTAAATGTGCGTGGCGTAGGCGTTGAATGTGTCGGCAAAAGCTGCTTTGGCAACTTTTACATTGCGCTTTTCGTTGAAAACTTTCAATTCGCCGCCGGTAAAGCCGGGCAGTTGGAGCTGGGCTTCAAAAGTTTTGCCGGTGGGGTTCACCGCAAAGACAAAGGTTTTGCCTTTGCACACTTTGCGCATGATCAAAAGATCTTTGTTGTTGCTTTTTACCGGCAATCTTTGCGGTTCAAGCAATACATTTTCCAAGGCTTTGAGTTCCGGCCCCATACCTTCCAGATACCCCAAACGCATATCCGGGTGGTAGAATATACCCGCATTGACCCAGGTACTGTAATATTTGGTGGGCGGGTCGCCGATCTTGTAGGGCAGAATACCGGTAGCACCGTTGACGATGGAGCCGTAGATGATACAGCGGATCTCCCGGTAGCTGATGGTGCGGTAATTGCCTTTCAGCGGAGTAAAAGCTTCCGGGCAGAACCATGCACCGGCGGAGCCCACATTTTCATTGACCATTTTCATACTGCTCATGACTGCCGAGATGGGGCGGACAAATGTTCCGTCGGTCAGCGGGTGGGGGTAAAGGTCAAGAATGTGTATATCGCAGTAGCCATCGTTTTTGCTGATACAGCCGTCGGCACTGCAATCCGTACCTATGACCGGGTGGTGAGGGTCGGTTTCGCGCAGCATCTGGTAAACTTTACGCAGTTCGCCGCAGAACTCTGCACCGCGGGGTTCGTCGTACAAATACCAGCCCAGAAATGCCGGGTGTTTGCGGACTTCATTGACCATTTTACGCATACGCTCCCACGCCGCATCGCTCATACGCGGCTGATTGCGTTTGCCGTTTTCCGAAAAGCCGAAAAATCCGATACCGGTCTGGTGATAAGGGTACATGATGACTTTAAGATTGTACCGCTGCGCCTGATCCAACACCTGACGGATGCGCTCCATGGAAAGGCGGTTGAGCATGTAAAAGTGCAATGTATTGTAAGAACTTTTTTCCAGCAGACTGAACAACTCTTCTTCGTAAGCTCCACCGATAAAACCCCGGGGGAAGAAGGGTTTGCCGTTGAGTATGACTTCCCGGTTTTTGCCCAGATAAACGGTATTGCCCGCTTCCGGCGGTGCTACAACGCTGATTTTTTCGGTAAGTTTGCCGGTTAATGCGGCGGTGCCGGAGCTTTCCACACAAAGAGTGTATTCCCCCGGCTGCCACTTGGCAGTATCTGCGGCAAATGTTACTTTATTGGCGGCGGGTTGGGTCTGGCTGAAAATGACTTTCTGATTTTTATCGCGGACAGTAAGCACGCAGCGGGCGTTTTTCAAAAGCTTGCTGTCGGCTTCGAACTTCATGCTCACCCGGAGTGTTTTATCCTTTTGTCCGGCAAAAAAACTTTTGCGGTAAGCGGGATTTTCCAGCATAAGGGTAAAGGGTACGGCTTGCATGGAAAGGTTGGCGTCGGTATAAAATATCTTGCCTTGAGCATCTTTCAAAGTGATCGCCACATGGTATTCGCCGGATTTGCCTACCGGCAGGGGCAGAGCAAAATTGGTGGTGGCTCCGGCAGAGAGTTTTACATCGGTGCGGTTGAACGCTTTGATCTTGCCATCCTGCCGGGCGACTGCCTGCAAAGTGGCATTGGCAGCGGCTGCCGCAGTGATCTTGCCGGAAAGCTGCTGGCTGACACCGGCGGCGGTGGGGAGAGTTTTCAGTTCCAGCGAAGATATCTTGTTATCGAACCGCCGGTAATCGACTGCCGGTACTTCCAGCACCGCAAAGTTGTCCATGTGCAAAAAGGCGTTGGTGGGGCTCCAGACCGAAATTTCCATCTTTTCGCCGGTGTAATTTTCCCGGCCCACATTAAACCGCCAGAACTTTTTTGCCTGATCCAGTTCCATGGCGTAATATGGTATAAAGATTTCGGCAGTAAAGCCATCGGCATTCTTTTTGGCGGCACATTTCCAATCCGAGTTCCATTTTGCATTGCTTACTCCGGCCAGGAATGTATCGTCATATCTGGCACCGAGGGCATTGAATATAAAATGTCTGCCCCGGCGTACATTGGGGTCTTCGGGCAGCGGATCGTCGGCACAGATAAAGAGTTCCAGCGAATCCTCCTGCCAGAGTTCGCCATCCCGGGCAGTTATCTTGCCTTGCAGATCTTTGTCAAAGCTGCGGAATGCCCAGTAAAGACCTTCCGACGATGCCGCCACCTGAAAAACGGTTTGTTCGGCAGCCTTTTGACCATTGCTGTTCAAACGGATGAAATTGGTATATTTTGGCGAATTTTGCCACACACTTTCGTTCAGCACCCCATCGATCTTGATCGCTTTGGGGGCAACTTTTACTGCCTTTATCGACGGTACCTGGGCGTTCAGCAGGGTAAATGACCCCAGCAGAGTTGCCATTATCCAGTGGAAATGTTTTTTCATAATAGCCACGACCTTTCAAAAAATATTATTCTTCAAAGGCCAGATATGCTTCGGCAACTTCGGCGGAAGTTTTGGCAAAGTTGTAGAGTTTCAGCTCATCAACTGCCCCTTGCAAAGCATAAGCGTAGGCGTTGCGGAACGAACCGACAAACATGGTCGTATATTTGCCGCAGGTTACGGTAAGCTCTTTGGCTGCTGCCAGCACACCATTAAAATAGATGGAAACAGTCTTGCCGTCGTAGGTAACGGTCAAAAAGTGCCATTTGTCCCGGGTGATGGCGGTTTTGGTAGCATCGGTATTCATATCAAAAGTCTTTTTGCCGTCGCCGCTGCGTACGATGATGCGGTCGTAGAAGATAGCCACGATCAAGCCGGGGCCGCGTTCACTGTCGGCAAAGCAGAGTATTTCCTTGAAATTGCGGTATCCGGCATCTTTATTGAGCTTGAAAACCGTTTCGATAGTAAAGGGCTTGCTGCAATCGAATTTTATACTGCTTACATAAGAGCTGCCCACGGTGTTGCGTTCCTTGTCTTTGCCCAGAAAAGCCACCGCCTGACCGTTTTTGCCCGGCACGACTTTGACATTCGGCATATTCTGCAAGGTCAAATTCCATTTGCCGGCAACCGGCGGCACGATGGTGCCGTTCACATTGTCAAAGTTCCATGCGGCAAAGGGTTCTCCGGCGGCAAACACGGCTGCGGTCAGACTCAAGACTGCGGTCATCAAAAAGATTTTTTTCATTTTTCAACTCCTCCTTACATTAGGTTGTTTTGTTTATTTTTACAGTCTGCCGCAAAGCATCCGCAAGGGATTATCGTGCAGCAAACGCTGTTTTATTTCTTCAAGCTCAAAACCTTCTTGTGCGAGCATCGGCACTATGTTGCGCAATATATGTGTGTAACCTTCGCCGCCCCGGCTGCGGAGCATGCACTTGAGGCAAATATCGTTGGTTATCAAAAGCTGCGAAGCGTATGAACTTTTGAGGATCCCGGCGGCAAGTTTTACTCTTTGAGTATCTTTTATAAAACTGCCGTCGGCAAATCCGCCGGGTTCGCAGGTGAATTCTTTGCCGAAATTGTCAAACTCAATAAACGCACCCTGTTTCAAAACTTCCCATATATAATCTTTATCGGGGGTCACATCGCTGTGGCAGATCACCACCCGGTCGGGTGCGACCTGATTATCCCGCATCATCTCCAGGACTTCCAAACCATTATCTGCCCAGGGGTAGATATGCACCATTACTGCAAGGTTTGTTGCTTTGCATGCCCGGAACGCCGCCTGCAAAGCTTTGCGTTCGGCGGGCAGAACAGTTTTACTGGTGCCGATTTCGCCGATGATCCCCGGGCGGCAGCCGTTGGGGGCAATGCCGCAAGTGATCTCCTGCATAAGAAATTCTGTGATCTCTTCCACCGGAGCATCTTTGACCCAGCCGGGATGAGTATCAGCGGTATACAATCCGCAACCGGCAACGATATTTATATTGCCCGCTTGAGAAAGAGCCTGCAATTTTTCCCCATCCTGCCCGCAGCAGGAGTTGGAGCAATCCACCACCAGATTGCAGTTCATTGCCGCAAGTTCATTACATTCAGCAACCGCCGCATCAAGATCGTCCAGCCGAAGATTATCGGTCATGCAGTAAGGGTCGTGCATGAGTTTCGGGCGGTCAGCCGGAGTCACCGGGCGACTTTCCCCATGGTTTGCCTGATTGCTCAAATCAATAAAAAAGTGTTCGTGCGGCAGGATCATTTCAACATCCGCCGCCGGTATTGCTCCATTCACACATTGAATAAAATCAGACATTTATCCACCCCTGAACATTGGGAATATCGTTTTGATTACACTATACAACAAAACAAATTTGTTTGCCACGCTTATTCTGCGAATTTTTACGCATATTCTGCGAAAACGATCGTTTTGCAAGTTGTTTTGCACTTGACAAAGCCATTTAACGGTGTTATAGTTGCATAAAATGTTTTAAGCGAAAGGTTGGCTTATGGCACAACGCACCATTACCGAACAGGCTTTTGCCAAATTGGGCAAGGAACGGCTGCTCCACGAATACAGCCATGTTCTGCAGGGATTGCTGGGAATAATCATCGACTTTGCCGCACCGGATGGAGAGATGCTCAAACTCTCCGGCGGAGCGAATTTCAATCCCTACTGTCAATATATCCGGCAGTCGGTATCCGGCAACGCGGCATGTTCCCAATGCGACCTGAAATACGCCAAAGATGCCGAACTCTCCCGCCAGGAATTGTGCTACACCTGTCATGCCGGATTGACGGATATAATGGTACCCTTGTTTGACCGCAGCGGCAATTACATCGGCAGTGTTACCGCCGGGCAGTTTCATTTGAACGATAACGAAGAATTGAGCCGCAGCCAGATCGAAGAGATCGCCAGCCGGTTCGAGCTTGATGCCGATAAACTCTATCATGCCTACCGGCAGTCGCCCCACTTGAGCAAAGTGCAAATGGATGCTCTGCTGGGATTTCTGAACATCATCGGGCGGCATTTGCGTTCCACCCACGACAATATATTGATGATGGAAAAACTCAACACGCCAGAAAAGATCGAGTCGGTCAAAAAGTATCTGGAAAGCAATTTTATGAAAAAACTTTCCATCAATCAGGTCGCCAAACACTTTTTTATCAGCTCCGGGCATCTGGCACATATTTTCAAAAAAGAACTGAATGTATCTTTTGGCAACTACCTGACTTTTTTGCGGATCACCAAAGCCCGGGAAATGCTTACGGATACTTCGTTATCGGTATCTGAAATAAGCTTTCTCTGCGGCTTCGGCTCCATATCCCAGTTCAACCGGGCATTCCGCAAGCATCTTGATTGCAGTCCGGGCGAATACCGTGCAGAAAACCGGTAAAATCGCCAGCCGCTTAAAAATCATTAAATAAAACCGGTAAAACCTTGACATTTATCAGGAAAGTATTATATTTACTCTGTTGAGTATAGATTTAACACCCCCATAGTGTATTGCAAGGTTTATGTTTTATGTCTGATATTGACAAAACTATCGTTATGGATCCTGCGGGCAATGTTCCCGATTCGGAACGTTGTCCGGTTTGCGGCGCAGCTCTGGTGCCGGATCAAACTCAAGCCGATTATTTGCGGTGTCCGACTTGCCGCTTTATGAAAAAACAAAAGGTCGTTATTGCGCCCGGCAATGTTATTGCCAACAAATACCGGGTGCTTTCGCATTTGAACAGCGGCGGCTGCGGCGATCTTTTTCTCTGTCATCCGCTCAACGATGTGGGTGTGCGCTATGTACTCAAGGTTTTACGCAATGCCGACGGCACCAGCCGCAAGCGTTTCCGGCGGGAAGCGGTGATCCTTTCTTCTATTCAAAACGAAGACCGCATCGCCAAGGTGTATGACTTCTGGGAAAATGGCGACGATACATTTATTATTATGGAGTATATCGACGGCAAAAATCTTAAACAGCTCAAAAAAGAGTATGTTTTTGATGAACAGACCACGCTGGTCATTGCCCAGGAAACGGCTATTGCATTGCAGTATATCTGGGAAAATTATTCGGTGATCCACCGGGATATAAAGCCCGAAAATATTATGCTCAACGAAAATTTTTGCGTAAAACTGCTGGATTTCGGTCTGTCCAAACAATGCTCCGACGAAGACGAAACCAATATCACCATGGCGCGTTCCGGACTGGGTACTCCCGGGTATATGAGTCCGGAGCAGTACTCTGACGGCAAAAATGCGGATTTCCGCAGCGATATATTCTCGCTGGGGGCAACGATGTTTTTTCTGCTGACCGGCGAAAAACCCTTTGACGGCAAATCGGCTATGGAAGTTTATAACGATACTCTGGCAAATTCGCCGCCCATGATGAGCCGCTTCGGCAACTGCTGTTCCAACGAATGTATGCAGTTGATCCGCACTATGATGCAGCGCGATCCCGATGACCGGTTTTACTCGTACTCCGATTTGATCGCGGCCATGGATCGGCTCATTAAATAATGCAGAAGGACTTGGGGGGAGATGTTTGTAAAAGTACTTGATTGCCCGGAGTGCAGTCACCGGTTTAATTTTGAACACGAAAGCGCAGAACTGCCGGAACGTATCACCTGCCCCGGATGCAAATGCAGCTATCCGGCAGATGATTACTCTGCCCTGGTGCTTTGCCGCAACTGCAACAGCAAACTGCAAGTGCCGCTGGAAATTTTCAACGACGACGATCTGATTTGTCCCCAATGCGGCTCCGAGCTTGATTTCAGCGAGTCGCTTTTGACTGAAGATGCCGAAGACCTTACCACCTTTACCGGCAGCGGCGATACCGGCAGCAAGTTCAAATGTATGCTTAAAGCGGGCGATGTTTTTGACAAATACCAGATCGTCCGGCTGCTGGGCAAAGGGGGCATGGCAGAAGTTTATTTAGCTGAACATCTTTTGCTTAAACAACCTTGCGCCTTGAAACTTATGCGCAGCGGCATGGAGTCCGATGACCCTATCTATGTCAAACGCTTTTTGCGGGAAGCCAAACTCTCCCACCAGTTCAACCACCCCAACATCGTCAAAGTGTTTGACGTGGGCAGCGATTTCAAGACCGGCTACTTGTTTATAGCCATGGAGTATGTGGAAGGCAAGACTTTGCTGGAACTTGCCAAAGAGAAGAGTTTGAGCGAAGATGAGCTTAAAATCGTGCTGGTTTCCATGGCCAACGCCCTGAATTGTCTGGCAGAAGCCCGGGTGGTGCACCGGGATATAAAGCCCTCGAACATCATGCTGGATGCCAACGGCGTATATAAACTTATGGACCTGGGTATCGCCAAAAGCGAAAGCAATCATCAGGCGGGCGAAATGACCCTGACCATGGAACAAAGCACCATCGGAACCCCCAGTTACGCTTCGCCGGAACAATGCAAATCATCGCACAATGTGGATATCCGCAGCGATATTTACAGTCTGGGCGCCACCATTTATCACGCCGCCAGCGGCAAACTGCCCTTCGACGGCAGTACCGCGGTGGAAACGATCCTGAACGTTTTGCAGAGCGAGGCCATACCCTTAAATACATACCGGCCCGATCTCTCCGGCAAAATGCTGGATCTGGTGGAGCGCATGATGCGGAAAAATCCCCTCGACCGCCCCGCGACTCCCGACGAAATTTTAGCCGAACTCTACCGCGCCGACGACGGTATTGCCGGCGATGTGAAACGCCATCTGCGCAAGGCCTCCGGCAGCTGGCTCAAATGGCTGCTGCCAAGCAAAGATGTGCCTTTGCGCAAATATCTTATGCGCTGCTGCCGGGTGGTGATCGCGGTGGTGCTGCTGGTGATTATCGGGGTGAATTTCCGCCATATCGCCAACTATTACAAGGCGGCGAAAGCCCGGGAAAAGCGCCCGGAAGTCAAGCCGCAGCAATTTGCTGATTTGCTCAAAAACCGGCAGCCGCTGATGAAATATCCGGATGCCGAGGGCGAATTTGCCGGCAAACCCGCCCGCAGCGGTATGCAGTTTGCCCGGATAAAAATTTTCCGCCCCGATCAGAAAAACAAGATCTTTGAGTACGATTTTGCCAAAACCAAGCCCAAAAATTCAAACTTCTTTTCGCACGAAATGATCAAAAACGGCATGGTTTCTCTGCTGGATAAAAAGTATGAGTATACTGATAAAAACAACGTCAAACGCCAGCGTACACGCATGGCCACTTTGGATTATCGTAAATCGCCGGGAGATTTTACTCTGGCGATCAATTTTCAGCTCAACAAAGATGTGGACTGCACATTTTTCAATATGAGTTCGATCTCTATGGGGGTATACAAAAAACGGCTCTGTTTCCTGGTCGATAATCAATATTTTATCCATACAGATATGGCAATACCCGTTGGCAGCTGGGCAAATGTGGTCGTTTCCTGCGACAGCGATAAGCGGAAATTTTCGGTCTACTCCGGCGACCGGCTGATCGGCAGTTATCTTTTGAACCGTAAGTTCATGTTTTTGTCCAGCGTGAATTTCTCCGTCCGCGGCTACGATCAGGCGCTGGACTGCAATATCGACTATATAGCGTTGTACGATACAGTGCTGAACACTCAACTGCCATCGCCGCAACAGGCAGCTTACATGCCGCCCAAAGTCAGCACCGGCCGTCTGCCGGAAGGTCTGGTGGATTTTGTTGTTTTCCAAGCTGCCGTTGTGCCGGATAAGCCGGTCAAGCCATCCGGTGCCCAGCCCCCGGAAACAGCCCCGCCGGCATCCCCGGTGCCTCTCGCCAGAAAGCCGGCAACTTTTACCCGGTCAGCGGCGGCAGCTGCAGACACATCGGCAAAAACTGCAAACTCCTGGCAGAGCGATTGGCGGAATATTGCCAGACGCATCGGCAATGCCAGCAGCGACCTTGCCTCCGGTACCGCCGGATCGCTGTTGGAAGATCAACTGCAAACTGCCAGCAGTTACTGCAATCAGTTCGACAGTTTCTGCAAACAGACCCGAAATGATCAGAGCAAACATACTGCCCATATGACCAGCGAGCAAAAGCGGCTTTACAACGAGATCCTTACCCGCCGGGAGCAGCTGCTCCGTGAATGGCGGGATCGGCTCATCTATCTGGAAAAACGCAACGCCGCAGTCAAATTTGCCGCCGCCAAACAGTACAGCGAAAGCGCCAATGCCAAAGTTCAGCAGGAGTTCCGCGACTATACCCGCCGACGCACCGACTGGGGCTATAATTCTTCGGATCTGCAATTCAGCAGTGAATTTATCGATATGCTGAAAAATCCGCAAGTTGACCCCAATCTGCACCTGACCGACGCTACTTACGGCGAATATTCCGGCCCCGCGATCTTTGCAATAAGCTCCGGACGTATCCAGAAAGCTGACGAAATATACAGCGTGCTTATCCAGCGGGGTGCCGACCCCTCCGGCTTGCAGAAAAGCTCCCGGCGGGTATCCGGATATCCGGATATACTTATAGAGTACGGTTTGCCGACAAGCCAGATACAACATAATCTGAACAATATCTACAAGATCAGGGGCAAACTGCGCCCGACTGCCGAAAAATCCACCAAAGCCTTGTTCTTTGACGGCGCCAAACTCAATAACGACCATTTGAGCAGAGCTGTGCTGGACAATAACCGCACGCTTGTGCTGCTGCTGCTCGCCGCCGGCATCGACCCCAACGGACAGAACAAAGATGGCGAAACGGCGCTTTTCAACACCTATCGCACCGGCAATTCGGAAAATATCCGGCAACTGCTGCTGGCGGCGGGCGCCGATGAAAATATAACCAACCACGACGGCAAACGCGCCCGTGATTATGCCCATATAGCCCGGTTCACCGGTTATTGGCAGCGCAACAATATTGCCATGTGCCGCAAAATGCTGCAAGAGGGTTTTGATCCCAACACCATTCTTGCCAATGACCGCACTCTGCTGACCGAAGCGTGTTACGGCAAAAGCTTCACAAAAATCAGAATGCTTATGGAGTTCAAAGCCGACGTAACCTTAAAAGACCGGCAGGGCGATACACCGCTGCGGGCGTTATACTATAATTTGCGCAATTACTCCTACCGCCATAAAAATATGAGTTCCCAGGAACATCGCAACCTGATAAATACGGTCAGAGATCTGCTCCTTGCCGGGGCGGATCTGCGGAATAATCCCACCGGTTACGGCGGCGAGTCGCTGAACATCTTCTGGTACACAGTTGAACACATGGCGTCGACGGAAGAGGGCAGAGAGCTGATACTGTTTATGCTGCCTTATACGAAAAATTTTTCTGACGGTCATTGGCGCAGCATCTCCTATACGCTGGCCAACTCCCAGCGCCTCACCCAGACCCTTAAAGCGGCGATTTTCCAAGCCATGCCGGAAGAAGTTCTGGGCAAACATCTGCATTACGCTCTGGCTGCCGGGTGCAAGTTTGAAACAAACCGCTTGAAAAAACTCCTTGGCCGTACGCAGATCCGCCAGGCGCACTACATGACGCACAATAAATCCAGAACGCAAATCACCATACTCCACGCCGCCATCTACGGCAAACAGAGTTTTGAAACCATCCGGACCATTCTGGAAGCCGGTGCCGATGTAAACTGGCGCAACAACCGGGGCGAAAATGCGTTGGATATCACCCAAAATGCCGCGCTGAAAAATCTTCTGAAAAAATTTCAGGCCGCTCAATCCGCTCAAGCGCCCCCGGAACCTCAAGCCCAGCCGGCAGCAAAATCCTACTCCGGACCGGAAAAATCTGCCGCCCCCGGCAACGCCCCGGTGATCCAGCCGTTGATCGCCGAATTATCCATGCCCCGCACCATCGAACGGCGGTTGGAGTGGTGCGAAAAACGCCTGACCTTGCTCCGGAGCGCCAAGCCTGATCTGCCTTTCCGCATGGAACAGATCGATTTTGTCAGCAAGCAGATCGCGGAGTTGAAAAAGCAGCAGAGTATTGCAAGAGAAGTCCGCCAAAATATGTCGCGCACCCAAAGACTCGACTTCGATACCAAATCATTCATCAGCAAAGCGCAGAAATATTTGAAATCGGCAAGATATTCTTCGGAAGCCCGTAAATTGGATGATGAAATCGAAGAGATGGTCAAATTCAAACCCATCAGCGCCAATGCTGTATTCCGCAATCCCAAAAACAATCAGGAGACCACCATCGGGGAGTTTTTAGTGGAGAGCGACATCATTGACAAAATAGAGGATCGCGACCAGTTTTTGCGCAGAAGCTTTGCAGATGTAAATAAAATCAAAAGTGTTCTCAATGCCCAAAATGGCTGTAAATCAGATCTGATATTTTTCGGCAAAGAGGATATTGACAGCGATACACCCATTTTCAACTGGCTGAAATATAACCACAACACCTTCAGAGATATCACAATCGGCGCAGTTTACCAGACCGCCAGAGTAAAAGATTTATTGCTGCTGGCACCCCGGATCAATGGTATTACCGATAATAACGGCCGTACTCTTATGCACTATGCGGCAATGGCTGACGAGCCGGACTTTGCCGCCCATTTGCTCTACGCCGGTTTTACGGATATAAATAAAGCAGATCGGGATAATCTGACCCCATGGCAGCTGGCATTACGCAGCGGCAGCTGGCAAGTGGTGGAATTCTTTAAAAAACACAAACTCAACACCCGGGACAATCCGCAGGATCATAAGCAATATCAAATGTGGGCGGCAGTTGCCGATGGCGATGTGCAAACTGTGGAAAAACTCCTTGAGCAAGGCGCCGACTGCTATGCTGTCAACGGCAAAGGTTTGAGCTTGCTGCGGGCAGCATGCGATGCCGATCAGATAGAATTGATAAAACTCCTGCTTAAACGCAATGTGGATATAAGACGCATGGATCCATCCAGCTACAGAGGATTTTACCGTGCAAATACAGCTTTGGAAATAGCCATAGCGCGTTACAATCCGGAAGCAGTCAGACTCTTATCCCAGCACTACAAAAAAAGAGTCAGCCCATCAATGACGTCACGTAAAGTGTTGGCATTTTTTCTGGCAAATGCATTGAAAACTCCCCAAAAGGCTGCCGAAATAGAAACTAAAACCGTTGAAATTCTTGATATTTTATCAAAAGACAGGAGTTTGCTGCTCCACGAAAACCTCCTGGTGACAACATGCGGCAACCTCAGAGTGCTGGCACGCAACAAGATCGATGTGGGAGAAAAATTGCTGAAATTCATGTTGGATGCCACTCCGCCCAACCAGCGTCACATGGCGTCACGTTACGCCAGACGCTTCCCCCCGGGGAAATTGCGCGACTTGTTCGAACAATACATGGCCAACGAAAATTCAGCGCGGCCGGGAAGAAGGTACTGACCACAGCGCGACCGGGTGTCGGCTGCGGTACGGCAGCCGGACAGGCATTGCTCTCAATATTTTTGTGTGGGATCCGGGCAAAAAAAATGGAGGCGTGGATCGGAGTCGAACCGATTTATGCGATTTTGCAGACCGCTGCCTGACCGTTTGGCTACCACGCCCCGTTATGGGAGGTACAGAGCTATACTATACAACGGTTTTATCAAAAAACAACTTTACAGCGCAAAAAAATCGAAATATTTATTGATTTTTTCCAAAAATAACACATAAAACCTTGAATTATCACTATCACAATGTAAATTATTGCTGTATATTTTATAAGTAAAAGCAGATTTACGTTTTATCAGTTTTCTGTTGAATAAGTGTTAATAACCAAGCGAGAAAGGATCGATCATGAGCGATACCCAAGTCACAAATCCGGAAAACAATGAAGTTAAAAAATCTCCTGCCAAAAAAACGCTGCGCAAAAAGATCCTTTCGGTTCTGCTGGTGATCCTGGTCGTGATCGTGGCATTGCTGGCGATCGTGCTCTGGCAGATCGACCGGGTGGCGGCAACGGCTACCCGTACTGTGGGCAGCGCACTTACCGGCACCAAAGTCGATGTGCAGTCCATAAATATCCGCCCGCTGCTGGGGCTGGTAAAAGTCAAAAATTTTTCGGTGGGCAACCCCGAAGGTTTCCACAAACCCGAAGCGATCAAAGTGGGGACTTTTCATGTTGACGCAGGCATGAAGAGTTTGTTGAGCGACAAGATCGAAGTCGAATATCTGGAACTTTCCGGCGTGGCGATCGACTTTGAATACACTTTCTCCAAGGGCAGCAACTTGGATGTGATCCTCAAGAATGTGGAAAAAGCCACCGGCGCCGACAAGAAAAAAGCCGCCGCCAAAGAGGAAAAGTCCGACGAAAAAGCTGAAAAATCCGAAAAACCCGCCGCCCAAAAACAGGTGGTCATCCGCAAGCTGGTGCTTAAAGATACCAAAGTTACAGTTTCTTCCGGCGCGCTCAAAACCTCCATGGTCATTCCGCTGGTGCCGATCGAAATGGAAAATGTGGGCGAAGGCACCGACCTGGGCGGCGCCATCTCCGAAGTTCTGGTGCGGATCATTGCTGAAATCGGCAAGGTGGTCAACTTTGATCAGCTGGGTAAATCCTTTTCTGCCGCCGGCGACGGCATCCTCAAGGGTGCGGATCAGGCGGGCAAATCGCTGATGTCTGCCGGTGACTCTGCCGGTAAGGCGCTGGATGATACGGTCAATAAATCGTTGAAAATGATCAAAAGTCTGCCCGGTCTGGGCAAGTAAAGATCGCTTCATAAATAAAAATCTCATTTTACAGGAGTTATTATGTCAAAAACCCGAGTTTGCGTGATCGGTGCTGCCGGCCGGATGGGCCGCAGATTGGTCACTTTAATAGTCGAAAGTGCGGATCTTGAGCTTTCCGGTGCGGTGGAAGCCCCCAACTGCCCGCTGCTGGGCTCCGATGCCGGAACCGTTGCCGGAGTGGGATCCACCGGTGTAATGCTGACCGATGATCTGGACAGCGCCCTTGCCAACAGCGATGCGGTGATCAACTTCAGCATTGCCGGTGTGGTGGAAGCCACCCGCAAATGCGTGGCAAAAAACTGCCCGGCGGTGATCGGGACTACCGCTTTGAGCGATGAAGATAAAGCTGCTCTGGCTGAACTTGCCAAAACCGGCCGCATCGTCTTTGCCCCCAATTACAGCGTGGGCGTGAACTTGCTTTTTCACCTTGCCGGAATGGTGGGCAAACTCCTTGCCGACTACGATTGCGAAATCGTGGAAATGCACCACAATCAGAAAAAAGATGCCCCCAGCGGTACTGCTGAACGCTTGGGCGAAGTGGTGGCTGCCGCCCGGGAACAGGCTTATAAAGAGGTGGTGCGTCATGGCCGCGAAGGCATCGTGGGCGCCAGAACTGCCAGCGAGATCGGTATGCACTCGCTGCGCGGCGGCGATGTGGTGGGCGATCATACGGTGATTTTTGCCACCGGCGGCGAGCGCGTGGAACTGACCCACAAGGCATCCAGCCGCGATACCTTTGCCAAAGGTGCGCTGCGGGCGGTACGCTTTTTGCGCGATGCTCAACCCGGCAGACTCTACGATATGCAGGATGTGCTGGAACTGCGCTGAACAAGTTTTACAGCAAAGGAAATATCCGTTATGCGAAAAATCTGGATCATGGCCGGCGAAGCCTCCGGAGATATTTACGGCGCGGCATTGGCAGAAGATTTGGTAAAACGCGCCGCTGCTGCCGGTGAAGTTGTGGAAATCGGCGGCATGGGCGGCCCTGCCATGGCAAAAGCCCGGGTCAAACGCACGGTGGACTCCACCGAGCTGGGCGTGGTGGGGTTTGTGGAAATATTCAAACATATTTTCACTTTTATCGGTATTTTCCGCAAACTGGTCAAAACTGTCAAATCAGAGCGCCCCGATGCGGTCATATTGATCGATTACCCCACATTCAATATGATGTTCGGCAAAGTGGTGAAAAAACTGGGTATCCCGGTTATCTGGTATGTCAGCCCCCACGTTTGGGTGTGGGGCAAGCGCCGGATACCCAAGTTGGCAAAGCTCTGCAAAAAAATGCTGGTGATCTTTCCTTTTGAGCCCGAAGTTTACGCTTCCAGCAATCTGGATACCGAATTTGTGGGCCATCCGCTGCTGGATATGGTCGATGCCCGGCGCGACCCTTCCATTGTGCGCGACGACAAGCTTGTGGCATTGCTGCCCGGCAGCCGTGCCATGGAAATCGAACGCTTGCTGAAACCCATGCTGGCAACTACTCTGGAACTGCACAAAAAACACCCGGATCTGAAGTTCGTTATAACCACCCCCCGGGAAAAAGTTGCCCGGCTCTGTTCGGCAATAATGGCAAAATTCCGCAGCAAAAACCCCGGTCTGCCGGAAATACCTGTGGAAATCGGCCGCACCGCCTACTACCAGCAGGCGGCAGGGACCGGTCTGGCGGCTTCGGGCACAGTTACGGTGGAGTCGGCGATCGCGGGGTTGCCGCTGGTGGTGATCTACAAGGTCAGCTGGATATCGCTGATGCTGGCGGCGCTGTTGGTCAAGCTTTTCCGCAACTCCTTTGTTATGCCCAATATCATTGCCAATAAAAAAGTTTACGAAGAGTTTTTGCAGCACCAGGTAACAGCCAGAAATCTGGTGCCGGCCATGGAACGCATATTGCCCGGAGCCGTGGAGCGGCAGCGGGTCACAGAGGATATGCTTCTGGTACGCGATCTGCTGGGCGATGGTGAAAAACGTCAGAAAGCCAGCGCGCGCGCCGCCGAAGCGGTCTGGCAGGCGTTGCCCCCCGTGCCGGAGCAGGGTAAATAATTGCAGAAAGGTTATATAAATATATGAAAAAGTGGAATTTGTTGTTGCTCATACTGATTGCTCTGTCAACCGTTTTGAGCTTGAGCGGCTGCCGCAGCGATGGATATTATCAGGATCAGGCGGTGGTGAGCGCCCGTAAGTATCTGCTGGCAGAAAATCCCGCCATACCCCTTATGGAACAGGAATATATCAAATTCAACCGCCCCTTTATGCTGGTGGAACCCATCAGCGGCAGCAATACCACCGGCCGGGCGCAGATTTGCATTTGCTGGATGACTCCGGGCAATCCCGAAGTTTACATGGTCTACGGTGTAAGCACTTTGAGCATGATCGACTGGACCCCCCAGCGGGTGATCAGCAGAAGTTTCCGCAAAAGCTCCCAGTATGATTATCTGCAATTGGCGGGCAAAGCCTCCGGCGAACTTATTCAGATGCAGTTCGGCGTGTTGAGCATTGCTTCGGTGAACCACATCCGCTTTACCCTGCCGGGAGTGTGGAAGTGCAAGTTTGCTTTGAACAGCAATCCGGACAGCAAATTGAGTGCCGCCGAGCTTGCCAAAGCAGAAAAACTGCCCCGCTATGTTCTGGCGTGGAAACTTGTGGAAAATGGCGAAGTGTTTTACTCGGTCTACGGCGGAACTGCCAAAGACGATACGTTGAAAGATTTCAAATATTATTTCAGCGGCATTTACAGCGAGGCAAACTTCCGTGCCGGAGTGCTTGAGTCCAAACCCCTGATCGCTCCCTTCGGCGGGGCAAGATAAAACCATTTTAACGGATCAAAGATTATGCAGATAATGAGTATGACCGGATTTGGCTCCGGCAAAGCGGAAAAAGACGGCTATTCGGTTTATGCCGAAATCGCCACTGTAAACCGCAAACAGTTGGAAATAAGATTTTCTCTGCCCCGCGAATTTGCCGCTTTTGAAAACGATATGCGCAAACTCCTGCAAAGCGAATTGAGCCGCGGGCAGGTCGCCGTGCGTATGACCCGCACCGTCGCCGGGGCCGAAAGTGCCAATATCAACCGCGAGCGGGTGGCAGCTCTGATCGCCGCCGCCCGGACTTTGGGCGAAGAGTTCAAAGTCAATGGCGAGCTGACCATGGCAGATGTGCTGACCATGCCGGGAGTTTTTGAAGAAAATGCCGGCGAAAATGTTTCCGACGACGTAAAAAATCTTGCCATGCAGGCCTTGAAAGAAGCTGCCGCTGCCCTTAACCGGATGCGGGCGGCAGAGGGCGAAGCGCTGGCAGCAGAGCTTGCCGGCAGACTTGATCTTCTGGAAGAACTGCACAAAACCCTGGTGCCGGAAGCCGCCGGTATCGAACAGGCGATCAAGGACCGGTTGTTGGAAAAACTTGCCAATGCCGCGCTGCCGGTGGATGTAAATGACGAGCGTTTCCTCAAAGAAGTGCTTTATTACGCGGATAAAGCCGATGTAACCGAAGAATTGACCCGGCTGACCAGCCATTTTGCCCAGTTCCGCAGTTTTCTTGCCGGAGCCGAGGGCGGCGGCAGAAGTATGGATTTTCTGGTGCAGGAAATGTTCCGCGAAATCACCACTCTGGGCAATAAAGCCGGTTCCGGAGCAGTCGCCGGTGTGGTGGTCAAATTCAAAACCGAGCTGGAGAAAATCCGCGAACAAATACAAAATGTGCAGTAACCCCAGTAACCTTGGAAAGCTGATTTATGAAAAAACTTTACAAAAAAGGTGATTTTTATCTGAAAAAAGCCCAGTTGGACGACCTTACTTCCAGTTTGAGTGCCAGCTATGCCGACGGTTTCGGGGTGAATTTGGAAGAAGGTGCCAATCTGCCCCGCCGCCGGGAGATATTGTCCGTTACCGGCAAACTCGAAGAGCTGCTTTTCCCCGGATTTGACGGCGAAGAACGTTATCAGCTCGACACCATAAGTTACAGCGTAGCCAAGCTTATAGAACAGCTTTACCATGAATTGTGCGAACTTACGGTGCGCAGTTTCTGCTATATGTGCAAAAAAAACAACACCTCCCACGATTGCCGTACCGAAGAAAAAAGCCGCGAAGCTGTAATGGCGCTTTTAAAAGCCATGCCCGGATTGCGGGATATTGCCCGCAGCGATATCGAAGCGGCCTACGCCGGTGACCCCGCCGCCCACAGCATGGACGAGATCATCATCAGTTATCCGGCGGTCAAAGCTATCGAGATCCAGCGCATGGCGCATGTGCTTTACAAACACGATGTACCCTTCATCCCCCGCATGATGACCGAATATGCTCACAGCATCACCGGTATAGACATCAACCCCGGCGCCGAGATCGGCAGAGGTTTTTTCATTGACCACGGTACCGGTGTTGTAATTGGCGAAACCGCCCGCATCGGCAGCAATGTGCGGCTCTATCAGGGGGTCACGCTGGGGGCGCTCTCTTTCCCCAAAGACTCCTGCGGCATGTTGGTAAAAGGTTTGCGCCGCCACCCCACCATCGAAGACGATGTAACGATCTACGCCAACGCCACCGTGCTGGGCGATGTGACCATCGGCAAAGGTTCGGTGCTGGGCGGCAACGTGTGGGTGACCGAAAGTCTGCCCCCGGGTACCAAGGTGGTGGCTTCAGCAGAAAACCTGATCCGTTACAGCAACCAGACCAAAGAGGCCGGAAAATGAGCCGTTTTGCCGCTTTGTATGCCGATCTGCAGCAGGAGGTGCAAAAGGTGCTTGCTCAATGCTCACGCCCCGCCGACGCTGTAAAAATACTGGCTGTCAGCAAAACGTTTCCTGTCGACGCCATTCAGGAGGCATACGACTGCGGTGTGCGCATTTTCGGCGAAAACAAAGTTCAGGAATTAACCGTCAAAGCCGAAATCCTCCCCAAAGATATCCAATGGCACTTTATCGGCCATTTGCAGAGCAATAAAGCTGCCAAAGCCTTGCAGTATGCCCACTGGATACATTCGGTGGATTCGCTCAAACTGCTGCACAAACTCGATCGTCTGGCGGGCGAAATGGGCAAAAAACCGGTCATTTTGCTGGAAGTAAACTCCGGCGAAACCAGCAAGTCCGGTGTGGACTATGCTCTTTTACCGGAACTCGCCGCCGCCGCCAGAGATGCCGAAAATCTGGACTGGCGCGGCCTGATGACCATGGCGCCACTGACCGATGATCCGGCAAAATGGCAGCAGGCGTTTGCCAAGCTGCGGAAAAGCCGGGACGAATTGGAAAAATCTTTAGGGGTGAACCTCCCGGAACTGTCTATGGGGATGAGTGGCGACTTGGTAGAAGCTGTTTCCGAAGGCTCCACATTAATAAGAGTTGGCACCCGCCTTTTCGGCCATCGGTAGGCGGGCAATCTTGCGGCATCTGGCGAGCCTTGACTGCGCCGACCCTTCAGTCGAGTACGAAGGTACACTCCTTCAGGGATCGTCTTGCCAAAACTCGCCAGCTGCTCGCAATATTGCCCGCCTGCGGCGATAGTTTGTGTGGCGGCTTTGCCGCTGTACTCCGCATACGCCCGGCTTCGTTACACTACGCCGTGGCAAGCGGGCGGTAGTGTGCGTGGCGGCAGAACGGAGTATAACGGTAAATAACGGGAAGTAACGGGTTTATCGTGCCGCCAAGCCAGCGCGATAGTGTGCGTGGCGGCTGTCGGACAGGTCGGACAAGTCGGACAGGCATTGCCGCCTTACTGTTGCAACATTGTGTGTGCCGCGTGGCAATACCCGGCGTATAGCTCGCCGGAGCGGAGCGTCAACCGGCTGCAGCGGGCTTTGCCCGCTTCCGTTAATTACCGTTATCTACCGTTATTTCCCGTTCAATATCGCGCGGGCTCGCAGGTGTTCGCCTTACGACGGCATACCGTATGCCGATATACTCCGCATACGCCCGGCTTCGTTACACTACGCCGTGGCAAGCGGGCGATAGTTTGCGTGGCGGCTGTCGGACAGGTCGGACAGGCATTGCCGCCTTACTGTTGCAACATTGTGTGTATGCCGCGTGGCAATACCCAGCGTATAGCTTGCAGAAACGGCGCGTCAACCGGCTGCAGCGGGCTTTGCCCGCTTCCCATACTTTCTCATACTTTCTCATACTTTCCCATACTTTCCCATACTCTATCGCGCGACAAGCAGGTGTTCGCCCTGCGACGGCATGTCGTAAGCCGATATGCGCGCTGCACACCCGGCTTCGTTGCACTACGCTTGTGAGTTCGTACAATAAAATCAGGGAAAAATTTCGATAAAAAGGCTGTCGGGGGTAAAATCAAACTTGCATTGGGGAAGTTTTGTGCTATTTTAAAAGTCGGTACTAATGCAGGATCCAGCATGGGGGATTCATGCAGACATTGTTGTTAACCAAGGCCGGGAATAAATATAAGAAAAGGTAAAAAAACCGGCAACCCAACAAATAAGGGAAATATAGCAATGGCGATCAAAAATGATACTTGTAACTGCTGTGCCAACAGCGGCGTCCCGGTAACCAATGCAGACTACATGCTCCGTCAGGAAGCAACCGAGTCCAACGCCCGCAGTTACCCCCGGAAATTTCCTTACTCTCTGGTAAAAGCCCAAGGCTCGTGGGTAGAGGATGTTGAAGGCAATCGTTATCTCGACTTTCTGTGCGGAGCCGGCACACTGGCTCTCGGTCACAACGATCCCGAGGTCAATCAGGCCATGATCGACCTGATCACCAGCAACGCTCCGCTGCATACGCTGGATATCACCACTCCGACCAAAGACCGTTTTGTGCATAAACTCATTTCGCTGCTGCCCGCAGGTATGCAAGGCAATGTAAAAGTGCAGTTCTGCAGTCCGTCGGGCACCGATGCCACTGATGCGGCGATCAAACTTTGTAAAACCGCTACCGGCAGAAGCAGCGTTGTTGCTTTCTCCGGCGGTTATCACGGTATGGGTCATGGCGCCATGGCGCTGACCGGTAATCTGGGTGCCAAAGAAAAAGTCCACGCTTTGATGCCGGAAGTGCATTTCTTCCCCTATCCTTACAGCTACCGCTGCCCCTTCGGTCTGGGCGGCGAAGCCGGGGTCAAGGCCTGCTGCGAATATTTTGAACGCACGCTCAAAGATCCCGAAAGCGGCATCACCAAGCCCGCGGCTGTTATTCTGGAGCCGATCCAGGGCGAAGGCGGCGTGATCCCCGCTCCGGTGGAATTTCTCCAGACCGTGCGCCGGGTCACCAAAGAGCTGGGTATACCCATGATCTGCGACGAAATCCAGTGCGGCGTGGGCCGTTCGGGCAAATTCTTTGCTTTTGAATATGCCAATATCGAGCCGGATGTGATCTTGGTTTCCAAGGCTATCGGCGGAACACAGCCCATGTCGGTAGTTGTTTATAATAAAGAACTTGATAAGTGGACTCCCGGCGCACATGCCGGTACTTTCCGCGGCAACCAGCTGGCTATGGCCGCCGGTACCGTGGTTATGAACCGCGTTGCCAACGAAGAGTTCCTGGCCGAAGTGCGCCGCAAAGGTGATTATTTGCGTGAACGCATGCACGAACTCAAGGCCAAAGTTTCCATCATTGGCGACATCCGCGGCAAGGGTTTGATGTCCGGCTGCGAATTTGTTGACCCCAAAGGTGCCAAAGACTCGCTGGGCAGTCTGCCTGCCAGCGGCGATATTGCTGCTTTGGTGCAGAAAAAGTGCTTCCAGAACGGTCTGGTCATGGAAAAAGGCGGCCGTCACGGTTCGGTGATGCGCTGTTTGTGCGCCTTGAATGTATCGCAGGAAGATCTGGAAAAGATGATCGCCATTTACGAAAAGGTGGTTATTGAGGTCGATCGCGATGCAGCAAAATGACCTTTTTCTCTCGCCGGCTCAAGCGGATAAAGAGCGTTTTGTAGCAATGATGTCGGCGACCGCTCAAGCGATCGCCGACTCTTTGGATCACCCGCACGCCTACGCGGGCATGCCGCCTTATGAATTGCGCGCGGCACTGCGTACCGATGAATTGCTGCCCGAGGGCAAGATAACTTACGCTGAACTGCTTGAAGAAGTCAAAGCGAAGATCCTGCCCAATCTGGTGCGGCCCATGTCCACAGACTACATGGCACATCTGCACAGCCCGGCTCTGCTGGAATCCATTGCGTCGGAATTGATAATCGCCACCTTCAACCAGTCCATGGACTCCTGGGATCAATCCCCGGCGGCTACGGAAATCGAGGTGGAAGTCATCCGCAACCTCTGCAATCTTTACGGCTATGGCGAAGATGCTGACGGGGTATTCACTTCCGGCGGCAGCCAGAGCAATCTCTCCGGCTTGCTGCTGGCACGGGATTGGTTCTGCAACGAAAAGCTCAACTGGGATGTAAAGAAATACGGTTTGCCGGAAAATTACCGGAAACTGCGGATGTACAGCTCGGAGATCGCTCACTTTTCCATGGAAAAAAGCTCTCACCTTATGGGTATGGGCTACGATGCCGTGGTCAAAGTGCCGGTCAATAAAGCTATGCAAATGGATGTTGCGGCGTTGCGGGAACTTATTGAAAAGGATATTGCAGCAGGAAATCTGCCCTTCTGCATTTCGGCAACGGTGGGTACTACCGACTTCGGCAGCATCGACCCCTTGAAGGAATTGCGGAAGATCTGCGACGAATTCGGTTTGTGGCTCCACGCGGACGCAGCTTACGGCAGCGGCGTGATATTGTCGCAGAAATATGCCGACCGGGTCGCCGGTCTGGCGGATTGCGATTCTATAACTGTGGACTTCCACAAAATGTTCCTGCTGCCCATCAGCTGCAGTGCGTCGCTGATAAAAGATAAAAAATACTTTGAAGCGTTGACTCTTCACGCCGACTACCTGAACCGGGAAGAGGATGAAGAAGACGGCTACATAAATCTCGTTAATAAATCCATGCAGACCACCCGCCGCTTTGATGCACTCAAGGTGTGGATGTCCTTCAAGATGCGGGGCAAGGAAGGCTGGTCGGAAATCATCACGACCTGTATGGAAAATGCCGCATACTTCTACGAACAGCTGGTGAAAACTGCGGATGTGGAAGTTATCACCAAGCCGGAGATCAGTTCGGTGGTCTTCCGTCTGCTGCCCCCTGCCGGATGCAAGGAAGATGCCGATACGCTCAACAAACGCATCCGCCGTGCTCTGCTGCACACCAAGGGTGTGGTTATCGGTCAAACGGTGGTTTACGGCAATGTATGCTTGAAGTTTACACTGCTCAACCCCATGCAGACCCACCAGAAGCTGGACGAACTTTTGAGTTTGATCCTCTCGCTCCGGTAAAATATCGTTTATTGATAAACTGCCGCATAACGCCGGGTTGTGCGGCAGTTTTTTTATGAAACATGATTGTCGGTTTTGCCGGTTTTTTGCAACAGCCGGGCATAAATCAGTTACTTTCCTTTCAGCATATTGCTGATATCTGTTGCCGGATCAGTGATGCCTTTGATGCCAAATGTTCCGATCAGGGTTTTTGCGGCATTGGGCGAAAGAAACGCCGGAAGCGTTGGCCCGAGACGGATATTTTTGAACCCCAGATGCAGCAGAGCAAGCAATACTGCCACCGCTTTTTGTTCATACCACGCTATATCAAAAGAGATCGGCAGATCGTTGATATCTTTTGCCCCGGAAATTTCTTTGAGCTTCAGGGCAATTACTGCAAGCGAGTAACAGTCATTGCATTGTCCGGCATCCAGTACCCGCGGGATGCCTGCGATGTGATCTGTCACAAGTTTGTTGTAGCGGTACTTGGCGCAGCCTGCGGTAAATATGACCGTATCTTCCGGCAGATTTTCAGCAACATCAGTATAATAAGAGCGTTCTTTATGTCTGCCGTCACAGCCAGCCATTACTACAAAGCGTTTGATCGCGCCGGATTTTACTGCATCAACAATTTTGTCAGCAAGGGCAGAAAAACAGGCGTGAGCAAAACCTCCGGTGATCGTGCCATCTTCCAATTTTTCCGGCGGGGGACACGTCTTTGCCAGCTCAATGATCGCCGAAAAATCTTTTTCTGCTCCGTTTTGACGCCCGGCGATATGCGGTACGCCCGGATAGCCAGCCATGCCGGTAGTAAAGATCCGGTTGCGATATGCCTCCTGCACCGGAGTAATGCAGTTGGTGGTCATAAGGATCGGACCATTGAACAAGGCAAACTCTTTATTCTGCAAATGCCATGCGTTGCCGTAATTGCCGTACAGATGCGGATATTTTTTCAGCTCCGGGTAGTAATGCGCCGGGAGCATTTCGCCATGGGTGTAGATGTCGATCCTGCTATCTTTGCTCTGTTCCAGAAGTTCCTTCAAGTCCAGCAGATCATGCCCGGAAACCAGAATACCCGGACGATCGCCGACCCCGGTTTTGACTTCGGAGATTTCCGGCTCCCCGAATTTTTCCGTATTGGCACTGTCCAGAAGCGCCATAGTTTTGACTGCGACCGCTCCTGCTTCGAGGACCAATGCAGTCAAGTTGCCGGTATTTTCTTCTGTAACCGTTGCTTTGAGGGCTTTGAAGAAGAATTGATAAATGCTTTCATCTTCTTTGCCCAGCACAGCCGCATGTTCGGCGTAAGCGGCGATACCTTTAAGTGCATAAGTAAGCAGTTCCCGCCAGGAACGGAGATCTTCATTTTTGCAAGCCATGACTCCGGCAGAAAATGCAATATCACTATTGCCGGTCAGGCCGATCAGCTTATCCAGCTGTTTTTTCAGCGCTTCATCGTCAAAATTGGTGTTGGTAATGGTCATAAAAAGCGACTGGATAACCAGGCGTCCTGAATTTTTATCAGGGGGCCCGGATAATGCCATGAGTTTAAGCTGGCGGATGATTTCATCCATCAACCCGGCGGTTTCAGGCTTTTTGCCACACATCCCGTTCAAGGTGCATCCGGTGTTGCGGCAAGTTTCCTGACACTGAAAGCAGAACATTTTTTCTTTCATAAATCTCTCCTCGTGGCTGCAAGGTCACTGTTTTATCTCTCCCGGGGCGATCCCAAGTCCGGCAATCATGCAAAAAATGGCTGCCGGAGCAATGCATTTATGATTTGACCATTCTTTCTGCAAGGACAAGATTTTCCACGATCAGGTTCCGGTGTTTGCAGATCATCTTTTTGACTTTCTTTTTTTGACCGTTCTACAATCGATCAGTCGCCGGGGGAGGTGTTTTTGTATAGGGTATTGATTCAGAGCCATCCGGAAAATTGATGACTTCCGCCATGATTTTTCAATGGTTTTTGCATATCTTCGATATTTTCCGGAAAATTTGGAATTTCACCGGAAAATATGGCATAATCTTTGACAAATCTGCTATTCAATGGTATATTTTCATGTTGTTGCAAAGCACCGGTTTCAAACGCCATATCAAGGCAATTCAATCAACCACTAACCCCTTGAAAAATCATCTATGATCGAAAATATCTCATTCAAATTCCCTCTTAAAGATCAACAATGCGGAGCTGTTTTGGGCAATGGATATACCGGAGAATTGCTCTGGGGGTCCGGGAATTGTCTGAATGTCACTTGCGGATGCACCAATTTGTGGGATCACCGGGGCGGTATGCAATGGACTTGTGCGCAAAACTTCGATGATATCCGATCTGCTCTGCAGGCTGCTGACGAAGAAAAGATCCGCAGTTTTTTTTATCAGGAAAAGCAGGACGGCGTTTTGCGGCCCAGTTTGATCCCGGTCGGACGTCTGGTGATAACTTTACCCGAAAAAGCGGTGCTGCTCCGCTATGAACAGCAGCTTGCAAGCGGTCAGACCAGAGTTTTTTATGAGCTGGACGGCAAAGAAAAGTTTCTGGATTTTTTTGCCGATTTTTCTTTGCAGGATGCCATCGCCTGTGGCGGTTTGGATGATTCGATCAAGCTGGAAATTTTCGACTCATATCATCTTTCGGCACGCAAAGAGCACCGCTGGAAACTTGCGGAACACTTTTCGCTGGCTGAACACGGCTTTGTCCCGCCGGAAAAATTTGCCGACGGCAGCACCATGGGCTTTATCCAGCCAATGCCGGCAGATCCATCGTTTGCTTTGTTCGGCAGAAGATTTGCCGACGGCACTTTTACTTTATCTTTTAAGCGCAATGTCAATGATCCGGCTCAACTGGCTGCCGCCGAAGTCAAGAGTTTTGATGTGATCGCAGCATCTTCCAGAGAATATTTTTCGTGCTATTGGCAGGATATTCCGCACATACAATATCCCGATCATGCTCTTGAAAGAGTTTATTACCACAATTTATTCAAATACGCCATTATGACCAACCCGCGATCCGGCCTGGTTCCCGGGTTGCAGGCAGCATGGATCGAAGATGACAGACTGCCGCCCTGGCAGGGGGATTATCACTTCAACATAAATATCCAGATGTATATGCTCCCGGGGCTCAAATCCGGCAAATTTGCCAATTTGAAGCTGCTCTTTGATATGATCCTTTCATGGAAAGAGCAACTCCGGAACAATGCACGCAATTTTGCCCGGATCGACAATGGCTATATGCTGCCCCATGCGGTGGATGACCGGGCAACCTGTATGGGCGGATTTTGGACAGGTTCCATCGACCACGCCTGCGCATCGTGGGTGGCTCAAATGATGTTTGATTACTGCGAATACTCCGGCGACATGGAGTTCCTCCGGAATGAAGTTTATGATTTTATGCTGGGGGTATTGCGGGTCTTTGAAGTGATGATGGAACGCGAAGACAATGGCAAACTTGCGTTGCCGGTAACCATATCGCCTGAATATCGGGATGCCAGAATGGATGCCTGGGGGAAGAACTCCAGTTTTCACCTTGCCGCCGTACATCAGCTGGCAAAAAATGTTATCCGCACAGCTCAAATGCTGGGCTTGGAGCCATACGCCGGAGCTGTCGATATTTGTAAGAACTTACCGCTGTTTACATGCGAAAATAATGAAATAGCCCTTTGGCAGGGTATGCTTCTGGAAGAAAGCCATCGCCACCACTCGCATTTGGCAGGAATATACCCGTTTGAGGTGATCGACCCGCTGGCTCCTGAAATGCAGGAGATCATTCAAAACTCCTTTGAACGCCTTGCATCCCTCGGCATGGGGCAATGGGTGGGCTGGTGTCTGCCGTGGGCATCACAACTTTATACTCGCTGTGCCAATCCGGAGATGTCGGAACTTATTTTGAAAATCTGGCAGCATGTTTTTACCAATGCCGGCGGAGCCTCTCTGCATGACGGAAGATATAAAGGGCTTACCGTTTTTGCCCAAATCCGCGGCGAAGTTATGCAAATCGATGGCGGCATGGGGGCAATTACGGCGATCCAGGATCAATTCATGCACGTTTTTGATGGAGAACTGCGTATATTCTACGGAATAAGCGAACAGTACACCAACGTTTCATTCGATAAAATATTTGCTCCCGGCGGGTTCCGGGTAAGCGGCAAAATTGATGACAACGGCAAAGTTTCCGTCGAAGTCCTTGCCACTGCCGACCGCGTCCTGAAACTGAAGATCCGCCGGAGCAAACAATTTTCTCAAGCAATGAAAGCCGGAGAAAAAATAAAGTTGGTGCTGCAAGATGGGGAAATATTCCCTGCCTGAAACCGTATAAAAAGTGGGCAGTGTACTAAATAAAGACTGATTTTTTATTGAAAGTCATTTGATTTCCGCGCTGTTCACAATATCGGTTGATATGGGAGCCTTGTGGGGAAGAGGGAAAAACCTTTTCAGGAAAGGTTCTTTCCCTCTTCCCCAACTTGTCACGGCGTAGCCCGCAGGGCGAAGACGGAACCCCATCACCCTTTTCCAAACCTTTTCCCGGCATTTATCTATTTGCTCTGCAAATAGATAAATGCCCTTTAAGTTTTGAGAAAGGTTTATCAGCAACTTATTATTTTATTTTCCAAGCTATGTTATCTAATTGTTTTTTGATTACTTCAAACGGCTGGTTCAAGTCAAGAGTTTTCACAGAAATTTTATTGCCGCTCATAGAAAAATCACCATCCGGCTGGATTTCATCGGCGGTTCTGGCATACAGCAGCAATCCGGAAACTTCGTGATCGGTAAAACCATCCTGCAAAGTTTTATTCTTGACATAAGTAAAAATCTGATAGAGATTGCCAGAATGGATCGTCCGCTTGTCATATTGACTTTGAGTATTTTTGCTGTAATATTTTGCATCAATGATCAAAGTCTTTTTGCCGTATGTAAGTGTAATATCGCTTTGCATTGTCGGCAGCATCGTCCGGCAATCATCATCCACTGCCCATGGAATTTGCGAAGCATTGGCGTTCAGCTCCGGATAATGTTTGCGGTAATACTCCAATATGAACTTTTCATAAAGTTTGCACAAACGCTGTTCATCTACAAATGATGCAAGTTTATGCTCTCCAGAATCTTCGCTCAAAAGCATCCCTTCGAGGATAAACTGGCACAAACTTATCAAAATCCGGTAAGTGTGATTATTGCGCTGAAAACGGATCTGTGACCAATTGATCACCCACGGATCAAGCACATCAACATTGGCAAAGAAGAGCATTTTCTGCTTCAAATCATTTTTGTACTTGCTGTCAACATCTTTTTGCTTTATTAACAGTAAAACCGTTGTTTTAAGAATCTGATTGAATATATTATTTTCGGATAATTCGTCAAATTCACAGGCAATTTTGTGGGTGCGGTTCAGCCGATTTTTTATGGTTTGCGGAATATCAATCTTGCCCCGCACAACAGATAAATTATCGTGCTGCAAGATATATTCCCGATGCAAGCCGCGTTTAAGCTGCTGCCCGATACCGTTACCGAGGATCGCCGCAAAAAGATTATGTATATTATCAAATGCTTCTCCCGAAACCTTTTCGATACTGGATTGCTTCAATATCGAAAAAGCATAGGAGAGCATATAATAAATATTTTT
>JAFVQX010000057.1 GCA_017504585.1 Lentisphaeria bacterium | reverse complement strand
GGCTGTCGCAGCAGGAATAACATCTGTTTGGGGATTGATCGCTTATATTTTTATCCTGATTTTTTCCACACCCAAGTAAAGCGGTTTTCAGAAATTTATTTTACAGCAAATTTCTCAAGCTTCAAGTTTAAAATGCCTTTCATAACAGCGGCAGGGCGGGACTGAATGGAACCGGCTGCAAGCTGCAGTTTATAAAAATTCTGAATAATCTTATTTTTTCTCTTGTAATTGAATTTTTGCGTGCTATATTAGCATTGCAAGCAGGATCGATCATTAAAAAATCATAAAAAAAGCTGCCTTGCTGAATTTTAAGTGGGGGTGATTCAGGCCCAATGCAGGTAAAACCTGCCTGATAATGGATCGTTGCGGATGCTCTTTATACAAAAATAATATAATAAAAGCAAAGACTCCGGAAACATGTTTTGCCGGAGCGGGGAGTCTATCTGAAGAAAATGAAAAGCTCTTTATCAAACAAAGCATTATCCGGACTGCTTGCGGTCTTTGCAAGCGTTACAGTTTTCTTACAAACAGGCTGCAATGCCATCAAGGAAGGTGATACCATGCATAATGTTAAAGATTTCGGAGCCATCGGCAACGGCATTGCCAATGATACTGCTGCGGTTCAGCGCGCCATTGATGCGGGGGGAATGGTCTACTTTCCTGCCGGAACATATTTGTGCGGTACGCTTTTTCTTAAATCCGACGGCGGGCTTTATCTTGACTCCGGAGCCACTTTGCTGGCAAGTCCGGAAAAAAAGGATTACGCCGTGGAAAAAAACTCCGGATCATCTGCCGAGAAAGCTTCCGATGCCCACTTTATTATTGCCATAAAGCAAAAAAACATTACGATCAAAGGCCCCGGGCGGATCGACGGCAACCGTCAGGCGTTCTGGGAGCCGCCGGCAGAGTGGAGCCAAACCTGGAGCGTCAAACCCTGGGAATGGCGTCCGGGACAAATGGTCTATATCAAAGAGTGCGACAATGTCCGTATTCAGGATGTGGAACTTTACCATTCTCCTTACTGGACTTGTTTTCTCCACGGCTGCCGGGATGTGATTGTTTCGGGCGTCCGCATTTACAACCACCCCCATACCCGCAACGGCGACGGCATTGACATTGACTGCTGCCGTAATGTAGTGGTCAGCAACTGTATTATCGACAGCGGCGACGACTGCATTACGCTGCGGGGCAGCGACCGGCAGCTTGAGCGGAAACAGCCTTGCGAAAATATCACCGTTACCAACTGCGTGCTGAAAACCATCTGCAATGCCATCCGTATCGGCGTGGGCAGCGGCACGATCCGCAATGCGGTATTTTCCAACTGCGTGATAAACGATTCCCGTATGGGCATTTCGATCTGCGGACATTATAACAAAAGCGTGGCAGTTATAGAGAATATTCAATTTGATAATATGCGGATCAATGCTCAGCTGCCCATCTTTCTGCTGGGCAACAGTGATCCAGATAAACCGGTGCGCAATATAAGTTTCCGGCATATCCGGGGAACAGCTTCCTCTGCTATCCGTATTCTCGGCACTCCTGAGCTGCCCGTTACAGCTGTTTCATTTTCAGATGTCCGGTTTGACTGGCTTGACGGCGGCAAACCGGTCACCAAGTATGCGCCTTTCAGCGGCAACGCCTCTCTGGACAGTCCCGATGGAGCGGTGTTTGTAAGTTACGGCAAAGATATAACCTTTGACAACTGCCGTATCAACTGGAAAACCTCGGATATGAACTGGAAATTCGGCTTGAAAACTTTGAACTCCAAAGATATTGATCAATTCCGGTGCAATTTCGGCAAAGAAAATATTTCTCAGGTTATTTCAGATGATCATTACCGGCTGATTATAGATATTGACGCCGGCAGGATCGACCCGGAGGAAGGGAAAAAACTTTTGCAAAAGTATCCTGAACCTCAAACAATCTGATATTGTAACAAAAGCGTAAAGAGCCAAAGCACAAGTTTATATAATGGTTGTTTTTACAAAATCTCAAAGAAAGGATCAGAGTATGGAAAATAACTGTTCAGCGCAAAGTTCGGCATCCGACTGCGGCAGGGGAAAAACTGCAAGATTTACACTCATTGAGCTGCTTGTGGTCATAGCGATTATCGCTATTCTGGCGGCAATACTTCTACCGGCTCTTTCTTCGGCACGGAATGCTGCCCAGAAGGCATCATGTATGAGCAATTTAAAGCAAGTCGGCATATCTCTTGCCGGATACGAAGGCGAGCACGGACGCCTCCCGGTAGCTTTTTTCCTGGCAGATGATACAAGTGCCCGCAGATGGCACCCCAATTACAGCTGGTATTCGCTTTTGTATGCTGTCAATCCCAAGAAAAATAAACTTTTGCAATCAATATACGGCGACTGGATGCATTTGAAATGCCCGGCAGACAACACCAGAAGCGAAAGTATGCAGGCTCATCGTAAATATTGGCGGACCTACGAGGCAAATGTCGTTGCTATGCCGCAGTATACAGAGGTAAACAGTTCAACGGGGGCAGTTGATGCCTGGTATCCCGCCGGTACCAATCCAACTTACGGGCTTTCCTCAAAAATCAGGAATTCCCCTTCCAACTTAGTTACAATTATGGAATACGGCAGAGATAGTCTGCGCAGCGGTCATACGCAGGTTTCTTCGGCATTTCACCTTGCAAGCAACGATAAGAACCTGCCGATAACGGATATGTCCCACTCTCGTTTTTTTCACCCCACAGGGTCCAATTATCTTTTTTGGGATGGTCACGTTGAACACCTTGACCGATTGACCATTCCGGGATTTAGTTCACGTTATATGGACAATGAATACTGAATATCAACTATATTGGAGAAATCACAATGCATAAAAAAATAAACCTTTTACTGGGGCTGCTTTGCGGAACTGCCGCCGCGGCATTTGCCGACGTCAGCTTGAAAAACGCCGTCATCGTTCACCCGGATACCCTGAAGGGCCGGGAAACTGTGGCAGTCGAAGATATGAAAACGGCTCTGGAAAAGATGACCGGCAGAAGTTACAAGGTTTTTCCGGAAAGTCAGGCTCCCGCATCCGGCGTTAAAATTTATATTGGCAATACCAAGGCAGCCCAAGCCGCCGGGATCGATGTAAAAAAAATGGAACCCCAGCAATTTAAAATGCAGGCAGGAAACGGCAAAGTTTTTCTCGTTGGCGGCACTCCCACCGGAACCGATTTTGCCGTATCCACATTTTTGCAGACCAAGTTTGGAGTTTATTCTCTGGCGGGGGATTGTGCTGTATACCCCAAAAACTCCGATCCAGTTGTCAAAGATTTTGAAAAAGTCCAGAAGCCCGATGTAACTGACCGGAGGATCTATTCTCTGCTGGATCGCTGTTTCAACCCCGATACCCAGAAAAAGTGGCACGCTTTTCACCGGATCAACCGCATGTCCTGGTCAACCGAGGACAGAATAACCCCGCTGGCACGGGAAAGCAAGCTCATTCCCAAGATGCACTCTTTTTATAAATTGGTGCCGCCGAAAAAGTATTTCAAAACTCATCCGGAATATTATTCCATGCGCTCCAACGGTCAGCGGGACTGGCGTTTCCGGGGCAATCTCTGTTTGACCAATCAGGAAGTCTGGCAGGTGGCATTGAAGGAACTCCTTGCCAGCATAAAGAAAGAACGCAAAAAATATGCGGATAATCCGCCGACACTCTATGGTGTTGCCTACGAAGATAACCCCAACGACCTTTGTGAATGTGCGCCATGTCAGCAACGGAAAAAGGCAGATGGAACATTTTTTCCGCTGAACGCCGAATTTGTCAACTATCTTGCCCGGGAAGTCAGAAAAGTCTATCCGGATATCTGGCTTTGCACCGCAAGCAACCGGAATATGTCGGACCCAGATGTTAAATTTGAGCTTGAAAAAAATGTGATGTTCATTCATTGCGACCGCACTGCCCACAGCAACAGCATGTATCCCCTGACTGACCCGATGAATAAACTGGGGTATGACCGCTTGATCAAATGGCAGAAAAAATCTCCGGTTTTGGGCGTTTGGGACTACTTCTGGTGCCCAAATAACATTCAGCCGATGATTGCGGTGGATGCCATTATCGGCGACTGCCGGTTGTTCCGGGATATAAATCTTTACTGGATTTTCAAAGAAAGTGAATTTCACTTTGCCCGCAGTACATTTTTAAGTTTCCACCAGCTGCAGATCTTTCTGGAACTTCAGCTGCTCTTTGATGCCTCGCAGGATGCCGAAAAACTCATTCGCGACTTTATCAAGGGTTATTATGGAGCAGCCGCACCGGAAATGCAGCAGTATTTCAATATGCTCCGTCAGGCACAGAAAGATAAACCCACCTCGCTTGCCGAGTGGAACCAGCGGGAAAATCGCAACTATCCTCATGTAACTTACGACTTTTTGCTCAAATCCCGCCAGCTGGTCAAGCAGGGGTTGGCGAAAGTTAAAAACGACAAAAATCTTGCCGCCCATGTTTCGTGGGAGCTGTTGAGCATTACCGCTTCGCTTTTCCCCTATACCCGGAACACTCCCGGTAAAGAAGCTGAATTCAAAGAGTATCAAAAAGAGTACAAAGAAGCTCTGCTGCTTAATTTGGAAGTTCTGGACTTAAAGCCCAGATTTGAGCAGAAAGCCCGGGAAAATCTGGCACAGGAATTTGCTGAAGCAGTAGTTTTCGACGATCTGCCGCCGGAACTTGCCAAACTGCCTGTCTCTGCATATATTCCTGTTCCGTCGAAACACCTCAAAGGCTACCCCCCGTCGGGTGTCCGGGGTATCAAGGATCCTGATTCCAGTCAGCCCAGATCCATGGTCAAAGTGCCGCTGGGCAAAACGCACAAAAAATTGCTGCCCCTTGCTGCCGGAGTCTATTCGCCGCGCAACAAGCAGAAAGTTTCCATTAAAATCAAAACTGCTCCCGCCGACGAAAAATATCACTGGTACCGTTTGGGAGTCATCAGCATTGATCCCAGCAGTTATATCCATGTGAGCTGGTCAGCGAAGCTGCTGCTCAAGGATTTTTACAGTGCCAACAAGAGCAAAGACAAAGACTTCAACCATTATGAAGTCTGGGTTTCGATCAAGATGAGCGGCCCGGGTT
>JAFVQX010000056.1 GCA_017504585.1 Lentisphaeria bacterium | reverse complement strand
GCTGCACGATCACGGTCTGTTCAAAGGGACTGCGGCCCTGAATACGGTGCATAAAGTCGATGAAAAGCTCAAAACGGTTGGTCACAAAAGCCAGATTGCCGATTTTCACAGCATGGATTACGGTGGTAATGCCCGGTTCTTCCTGTTGGATTTTGGCACGATTTACCACACCATTGAGCCGGTTGCGGCGGCTGGTAAGTTTGGATTTGGCAATCAGCTCTTTATAGGGATCTTCGTCGGTGCTGTACTCTTGCTTCATAAGTTCATCATACTGGCTCTTTTCAGCCTGTACCATTTCTTCCGGAAACATCCGGCGAGCAAGTTTGACAGTACGTATGTCATGCACCAGTTCCGGCTCGGTAAACTTTTCTTTACCAGCCCATGACAAAACTTCGTCGAAAGCGGCAGTTATGCGGTTGGCGATATCCTCGGCACGCATAAATTCCATCCATTCGTAGATAAAGCCGGGGTCGTTGTCGTCGGGAGAGCGTTCATAATGAGTGGCCATGGGGTTGCTCTTATATTTGGCGATCAACTCCGGATATTTGAGCAAGTAACGGCGTTTTTCCGCCGCCCGGTAGTGCATTTGCCGAGGCGAAAGGTCGCCGGCAGCGGCAGCCTGACCGATGACACCAAAATTTTCGCCATACTTGGCAGAAAGTTTTTCCCGCACATTGTGCCAGAAACTTGCGTGCATGACCCACGCATTTTCGTTGGTTTGCGATGGACACGGCACATTGATTACTGCCCCGGTAACTTTGTTGTCTTTATCAAAGGTATAAAGCAAGTTGATAAAAGCATCGGTGCCCGCTTCGTAGCCATCAAACATATCGTCATTGGTATTGCCGTACATCTTACCATGACCGTTGACCGCAATACCGGAAGCAACCTTGCCTTCTTCCCGTAAACCGGTATCGTCCAGATAGATGGTACGGCGGCTGTGACCGGTGGTGGCAAAACCGTAACCGTAAGCAATGGAGCCTTCAGCACGGCTGAACCAGGCATCTTTTACAGCATCTGCCAGCTGGCGGGAGAGAAATTCGATCATCTCATCATGCCCGGTAAACTTGATCTTGCAGGGATAACCGCCAACTTTATTGATGGAAGGTCCGGCATGCGTATGCGTAGCATTGACAATGATCTTATCAGCCGGAATTTCCGGAGCTTCTTTCTTCAATATCTCTTGTGCGGCGATCAGCATTTCAGGCTGTACAAACACCATATCTGCCGACACAAAGATAACTGCATCACTGCCATTTTCAATAACTAATGCACTGACCAGCACCGGAGTATAACTTCCCTGTGCAACCCGCAAATAAAACTGACCAGTGATCGGCACCAATCCTTCTTTAGCAATGGAACGCTTGCCCCAACCGATTTTAATAGATTTACCCATAACGACAACCTCTATTTCCAATAAACGCTACATTCTTCTTTAATTGAAAAAAGCCTTTGGCATCATTTGCTACCAAAGGCTTTAAGAAATTTACTTTTTGCTGTTGCGGCGGTCTTCCAGAATCTTCTGGATGCGATCCGGGTCGATCTTATCCAGATTGCTGAAAACCTTCACAATGCCCTGCCGCACCTGTTCGGCAATATCCAAACCGTTGGGTGCCCGCAGAGTCTGCACTAGTGAAATATGCTTGCGGCTGTACTTGAGAGCGTTGGGGAATTTTTCCAAGCTGTAATCCACGCCTTCGTCAGCACCCGGGATTGCCCAGGGGTAGCCCATACCGTAAGCATTTTTGGCGGCAAACACGGTCATTTCAGGCAGGATAAACCGCTGCCAGACGCTGGCTTTGATACCTTCATCCTGCAAAGCGGCGGCAACTGCGTTACGGAACTTGACCTGTTCAGCAGGATCGGTAATCCCCATATTGTCAAAGTCGATACGCAAGTTGAAGTTGTACCAGTTATGTTCAGCATATTCCGGCGCATAAGGCAGCAGCAAGTTGGGTGTACCGACAAGATTCTTCAAAAGGTATTCGCCGTTTTCACGCAGAGTCTTGAAGTAGTAATCATACTTGGTAAGCTGGGCACGTCCGTAAGCGGCGGTAATTTCGTTATTGCGGTACATCCAGCCCAAAGCGTAGGCGTGATAGTCACGGCTCTGTTCGGGTCGGGCGGTTTCGCCGAAGCTCCAGAGTTTGGCGGCGCCGTTATAGATCTCTTCATTATCAGTAACAAACATACCGCCTTCACCGCAGCAGAGGCACTTGTTCTGGTTGAAGCTGAAAGCAGCACAATCCCCCAAAGTACCGGCTTTGCGGCCCTTATAGGTTGCACCATGAGCCTGGCAGGCATCTTCGATGACCTTGAGGTTATGCTTTTTGGCAATGGCGTTGATCTTGTCCATATCGTTGCACAAGCCGTGGAGCTGGACTACAATGATCGCCTTGGTACGGGGAGTGATAGCAGCTTCAATTTTGTCGGGGTCCATCAGGAAGGTTTCAGGATCAATATCCACAAAAATCGGAATAGCATCGTGGTGCAAAATACAGGTTGCACTGCTGCTCCAGCTGTACGCAGTTACCAGCACATGGTCGCCAGCACCGATTCCGCAACCAACCAGACACATGTGCAGTGCCGCAGTACCTGAGTTGGTGAAAAGGGCGTATTTGTTGCCGTTCCATTCGGCGAATTCTTTTTCAAAGGCCAGATTCTGGGGACCGCGGGCCTGGCTGGGCTGGTGCAAAGCTTCCAGAACCATCTTTTCGTCAATATCGTTGATGGGAGGCCAGTTGACTACTTTGCTGACATCGACTGCAGGTTTGCCGCCATAAATTGCGAGAGTTTCTGACATTTTAACGCTTCCTTTCATTTTTATTGCGTTAGAGTATTTTCGAGTTTCTGTTATACATTATAACCGTTTTTTCTTCTCTTCAACTCTAAAAAATAACAAAATTTTTTGAATAATAACATTTTTTTGTGATTTTAGCTTGACGAAGCTGTTTTTTATGCTATTTTTAAGGTAAAAGAGGGCACTAAACATGGATCAGATCATCAAAAATATTTTCAGCACCACACCGCAAGCAACCACCTTCCGGATAATAGAGTATGATAACATATACTCCACAACCGAACATACCCCCCGGAAGCATGAGCTTTTGTATGTGCTGGATGGCAAGATATCCTTGCATTGGGAAGAGCACCTGGTCTTTCAGGCAATGCCGGGAGATTTTCTGCTGGTGGAATCCGGCACCCGCCACCGGGACGAGTTTTCCTCCCTCAAGGGGCTGCGAATAATGATCATGCAATTTTATTGGGCAAACAAAGAGTTTTTCCAATTTGTCAACAACCGTACTTTACCAAATTTAAGTTATGATGTCTGCAGCGAAGTACGGCGGCGGCTGTTTTATCTACACTCCAACAGGGTGGATTCTCCCGAATACAACCAGCATTTATCCATTCAGCTGCACAGTATATTGCTGTTATTTTATTTTGATTTGCTGAAAAGTCAGCACGCTGACGAACCACATTCAATGATGCCTTTACATGAAGCTGTGCGGCGGGCAAAGCACTTTCTGGATCAAAACTATGCTGAACCTTTGAGTCTGACGCAAACTGCAAAACATAT
>JAFVQX010000004.1 GCA_017504585.1 Lentisphaeria bacterium | reverse complement strand
TTTGGAAAATGGGGTTCCGCCGACGCCCCAGGCTATGGCGGGACAAGGTGGGGAAGAGAACCTTTTTTCAAAAAGGTTTTTTCCCCACAAACTCTTTTAATAAATAACTTTTATGTTGTTTATGGCGGCGAAGTTTTCTATGAGTTCCATGTTGTCGCCGTAGGTTACTATGTAGTGTTGGCTCATTACATTTTGTATGAAATCTTCGGACGCACCTTCAAAGACCACTTCGATACTGGGCAGCTGGGGGGCAGGGGGTGCCCAACCGGCTTCTTCCCATGTTTCGGGAGTTTGAGCTGTGCCCCGCACGGCGTGGATAACCAGTTCGCCATTCACTTGCGCCAGCCTGACGATGGTAACTTTGCCGGTTTTGACTTTGGATACATTGAGCAAGCCTTCGCCGAATGAACCGAAAGCGTTGGGCATGACGGTTATACCGCCATCGGTGACCGAAGCGGGTACATAGTCGGGCACACCCATAAAGGCACTCTTTTCGGTAAATTCGTAAAACTCCATGTAAGCTGGAGTTACACCGGTAAGGTACTTCATCATAAGTTCGGTAACAGTACCGTAGGAGTCATTTTCCGGCACGGTGGCTATATCCATAAGGTCGTGCAGGAGCGTCAAGGCTCCGGCGGGGGCGAACTTCAAAAGTTTTTTCACGCCATCGACATCGCAGAAGCTGAAGGCATCGTAATTGCGTTCTTCGATCTTTTTCTTGAACGCCAGCGCCAGCCGCACGGAATTTTCCACAGTTCCGGGCTGGGGATCGCGGATAAACTTCCAGTTTTTGCGGATGTGTTCCGCACCGGCAGCGATCTCTTCATCGGTGATGGTTTCGGCAATATTCTGGATTTCCAGCAAATCAAAGTGTTCGATTTCCGCACCGATCTTGCGTTTCAGCAGATTGCCGTCGTAGAGGGTTCCGAAAAGCCGCATATCCCGGTAGCCGTTCATGCCGATAAAGGCTTGGCGGAGCCGGGCGGCTGCCGAGGCGGCAGTGAGATAACTTACAACTTCCTCATAACGGGGGGCGGCATCTTTTTTGTTGACGATGTATTTGAAGTTGAACCCCATCTCTTGCATGGGAGCCCGCAATGCCGTGGTGCCCGCCTGATCGGCAGTGGTCACAAAGTGACCGTTTTCCCGCCAGCCGCTCAAGCCCCACAATACCATGGGCTTGTGCTTGAAGGGTTCCAATACTTTTATTACTGCCCAGGTGGGGATCCAACCGGCAACGCAGACAACTAAAGCGTCAAAATCGAACTTGGAGAGTTCTTCCACTGCACGCCGGGCTTGCAAACCTGCCGGGTCATCGCTTACGGGAGCAGTTTCAAAAAGCGTTACGCCCCGCTTTTTCAGTTCGTCAGCCGCCATACGGCAGCGGTTGTCGATAAACTCCCGGGGGGTGTTGACTTCGCCGAAGCCCACAAAACCGGCACGGATATTCAACTGTTGTTTGCTCATAGATCTCCTTTATAGGTCGGCATGACCAGTTGGTTTATTTGAGTATATTTCTTAAAATATTTTTCGTAAAGTTCAGCATCGGCACTTGGCTGGATGGTAAAAGCGAGCTTGACCATATTTTCTGCCGCTTCGGCACAGCTTTTGTACTCTTTTGCCGCCACTGCCGCCAGCATGGCTGCCCCTAATGCCGTAGCGTCGGCACATTCGGTAACGGTTATGGGCAGATTCAAAACATCACTTTTGATTTGCAGCCAGAGCTTGCTTTTGGCTCCGCCGCCCAGCGACCGGAGTTCCTTGACCTGACAGCCCATTTTCTGCAAAGCCTCCACATTGCTCCGCAAAAGATAGGCTACTGACTCCATAATGGCTCTTGCCCAGTGTTCACGCTTGTGTGCCAGAGTTATGCCCCAGGCGGTTCCCCGGGCGTGGGGATTGCAGTCCGGCGAGATCGCCCCCGCACAATGGGGCAACAGGATCAACCCTTCGCTGCCGGGAGCAACCTTTGCGGCGGCGGCATCGAATTCTTTGTAATCCATATTGGCAAATTCATCCCGGAAGTGCTTCAAAAGCATCCCCGCCGTGGGTGCCCACGGGAGAAGCACAAAACTCCCCGGTTCAAAGCTTAAATATGTACTCAACTGACGATCTTCATCATAAACGATTTTGGGGAAGTTGGCACAAAGAGCCAGCGTGCAGCCGGTGGTTTCGCTGATGAAACCACTTTCGGCACAGCCGCTGCCCAGATTTCCGCAAATATGATCCAGCGGAGCCGCCGCAATGATGGTGCCGGGTGCAATAAGCGAATCATTTGCTCCGGCAACTGCCATTACTTCGGTACAGTTTTTCAGCTCCGGCAAATGGTCATGAGTTATATTCAGCGTTGACAGCATGGCATCATCGTACTTATTGGTGCGGATATCGAAGTAAATCGTGGAGGGCAAAAGCCCGCAGCTGGTGACGAATTTGCCGCTTAACTTGTAGACGATGTAATCTTCCACCATCAGATATTTGGCGGTGCGGGCAAAATTTTCCGGCTCGTTTTTCTGATACCAGAGGATTTTGGCCGCGGGCCAGCAGGGCAGCATTTCGGTCTGCCCGGAGAGGCGGAACAAGGCATCGGTACCGAACTTTTTTTCCAGAAATTCTGCTTCGTCATGCGCCCGGTTATCCAGCCAGACGATGGCTTTGCGGACCGGCTTGCCGGAGTTATCCAGCATGATAAGCGTTTCCACCTGACCGGTTATGGCGAGAGCTTTGATCTTTTCCGGAGCAAGGTTGGCACTTTCAATGGCTTGTTTGATCGCCGACTGGGCTGCCTGCCAGTAGACTTCGGCATCCAGCTCCACAATATCCGGCTTGGGAGTTTCCAAGGTGTATTCCTGCAAACCCACACTTTGCATATTGCCTTTGGCGTCAAAAATCCCTGCTTTGATCCCGGTGGTGCCTATGTCAAGGCCAAGATAGTAATTCATAGTCATCGATCAAAAAGTTTGTTGATTTCTTCCACGGTGCGGTCAGCAAGTTTGTAACCGCCGTCGGAACCCACCTGACCATTGATGATCAAGCCGCCGTAACCGCCGAACTTTTCCGCATCAGGACTGGGCAGATAACCGGCATGGAAATTGCCGTTGCCCGAAAGCTGCACCAGAAAAGTCTGGAACGCACGGCTGCGGGCCTTGATGTTCTGCCCGTAATAGAGATAAAGCTCAAAGGGGTTGTTGGCGATGGCGATGTTGCCCAGGCGGATAACATTCATATCAAAAATGTAATTGGGTGTTTCATCCTGATTTTCGTAGCGGGTGATGACCGCTTGAGCATTTTTGATCAAAACAAAGTGGTGCAGTTTGCTGTCGTAAGGGCCGGGGCCGTCAATAACTTCGTTGGCGTGAGTTTCGGCTTCAAAAGCGGCAAAGGCTTCCTTTTCGGGCATGATGGCAGTCAAACGCTCCAGCTCGGCTTGAGCATTTTTGTAATCTATGTAACTGGCACGGCGGCGGGGCAAAGAAACTTCCACATTTTTGCTGATAAGTTCAGGTGTGTAATTTACTTCGCTTAATTCAGCGGTGGTGACCGTGTTGTAAAGGCGTTTGGCAAGCACTTCCACGCCGTCTGCGTGCCAGAAATCCGGCTCGGTGGTGTAATGCCGCACCAGATCCCGGGGACTTTGACAACCGGCAGGGCTGATTTGATAAAGGGTGTGGAAGTTTTCGCCGTAAACCGTTTTGAGCATTTCCCGGGCGGCACCGGCAAAGTCGCTGGAAACCATGTAAGTCGATTCCATATTCTGCGACGGGCAAGCCACATTCAGAAACATGCCGGTACGGTTGCCCGCTTTATCCAGAGTAAAGAGCATTTCCACACCGGTATCTTCTCCGGCTTCCAGCCCGATAAAGTCCATACGGGTGGTGTCGCCATACATTTCAGCGGTGCCGTCAGCGTAGACCGCCCGGCGGCAATGGCCGATCCGGGCATTGCCGAAAGCCGTGGCAATACCGCCGGGTGTGCGGTTGTTCCACGCTTCCACAATACAGTCAACAATAATGGGTACGGCAAAATCGGCGTATTCATCGGCTGTTAAAACATCATTATTTTTATCCATATCGCCCCAGGCAATGGCTCCTACGCCGTGGCGGGCGGCATTGAAAGATAACGACGGGGCACTGTGGCTGTGGATAGCGTTGATAAAGATCATCTTATCCGTCAGACCTGTTGCTTTTTTACATGCTTCGGCACGCACCAGATCCAGGAGCTGTTTGGGGCAGCCGCAGTTGTCGATGGTGCAGTTTACAAAGTGTTCGCTGCCGCTGGAAAAAGCCGCCGCAACACACTTGAGCCGGGAGTGTATGCTCTTGGCTATACGGGCATAATACTGACCGTACAGCGGAATTTTTTTGCCCAGAGAGTCGGGAGTGATATCTTTTTCGCTCCAGCCGATCAAAAGTTCTTTATTCATAAATTTTACCTCGGTTATTTATTTTTATTCATGATTTTTTGTGCTAAATACATCAAAGGCAGCAGCAGCGCAAAGAGTATTGCCGTCCAGATAAACACCGCCCGGATGCTGCCGCTGATGCCGATGATGGCACCCCCCAGCAGCGAGGCGATCATTACGCCGAAAATACGCAAACTTGCGGCGATGCCGAACAGACTGCCCCGCTTTTCCGGCGGCGAAATTTTTGCCAGCATTGCCTGAAATGCCGGATCAAGCCCGCCGGCGGCAATAAAGTTGAAAAATCTGCTGCCGCCGAATAGCAGCAAACTGCCGGTAATACCTTGGATAAGCATGGTTATTGCCGCAATTATCACAGCGGGGATCGCTACGAGCATGGGCGGAAATTTGTCGCAGAGTTTACCCAAAACCAACCCGGAAATCACCGCACCCAGTGCCGCCAGCAAGCCCACTATACCGGTATAAAAAATCGCTTTTTCAGGCGAAGTTATCTGCCGTATCAATATGGGCACATAAGGTGCTTCCAGCTGCCGCACCAATCCTACGGCTACAAAAATACCCATCAATACCCAAATGGCTGCCGGTAATGCCCGGGCTTCTTTCCACGGCGAACTCTTTTTGGCGGTCTTTTCCGGCGGCACAAAGTGTTCTTCCACCCAGATATGGGTGATGATACCGCCCACTAAATAGAGTGCACCGCAGACCATAAAGCCCGATTTGTAGCCGAATGAATCCACAAAGAATGCTCCGCAGAGCATACCGATCATCTGCCCCGACCAGACCGCCGAACTCAACAAGCCCAGAGCAGTGCCCTGATGCTCTTTGGGTGTGGTGGTCACGATCAAAGTCTGCGCCGCCGTTACCGACCCGGAGAAAAAGGATATGAGAAACCTTATGACAATGAGCCAGATCACCGACGGAGCATAGTACATCAACGGGAAAACGACTGTTGAAATGTAATACGACCGCAAAAGCATCAGCTTCCGCCCGAATTTATCCGCCATGACCCCCCAGAACGGGTTCGCCACGCAGAAACTGGCAAAGCCGAAAAAGGTCAATGCCGATACCCAAATACCGAGCTGTTTATCGTCGGTAATGTGGTATTGGTCGCGGATAAAAAGCGGAATAAAAGGCATGATAGCGGAATAACCTGCCATGCACAAGAGCTGGCCTATCCAGGTGCAGAACAGATTTTTTTTCCAATTTATCGCCGGAACTTTTGCACTCATGATACAAACAACACTTTCAATTTATTTACAGAGCAACGGTGGTTGAGTTTTTCCAGCTTTCCAATGCTGCGGTGAAGAGCTTGTGGGAAAGAGCCGCTTCTTCGGGCGTAACGCAGGAAACGAATTTGCCTTTGGGCTTGCCTTCAGTTATTTCAGTAACGAACGATGCCCACATCTGCAAGATGCTGTCGGTAAAACCGAACTCAAAAATTCCGCCGGTAATGGTCTTGAACGCTGTTTCGTAGCCCATGTCGATCTGCTGGACTGCCTGATCTTTGCCGGTGTATTCCAGAAGTTCCAGACGGCGGGGATTTTTGCTGCTCCACTTGGCACAGCCTTTCATACCTTTGACTTCAAAATACCATGTGTCGGTTTCGCCGGGAGCGATCCGCTGGGTCTTGATGGTCAGCGGGAATGGGTTGCCGTTTTTGGGGTCAGCAGCTTCGCAGAGCAATGTGGCGTTGTCCCAGGTTACGCAAGGCACCATAGCTCCATCTTTGCCGGGGCGTTCTTTGACCAGTTTGGAAAGGATGGCACGCACATTTTTCGGGAAAAATCCCGCCCGGAAGGGGAAGTGACAGGCGTGCATGCCCAAGTCGCCCATACAGCCGTATTCGCCGTTGAATTCGATCATGCGTTTCCAGTTGATGGGCTTCATGGGGTTCAGGTCAGAGCTGTGGAGAAATCCGGAATTGACTTCGATCAAATCGCCGAAAAAGTCCGTTTCCAAAAGCTGACCGATCCGCTGCATGGGCGGGTAAAAAGGAAATTCCGAACTGCACCGCACGATCACTTCCGGGTGTTCGGCAATGCATTGCATGATCGCATCGTTGGCTTTTTTATCGATACCAAAGGGTTTTTCGCCCAGCAGATGTCTGCCGGATCTGATTATGTCGCAGTAGATCTGTTCGTGGAGATTGTGAGGTACTGCACAGTAAACAGCTTCAACATCCTTGTTGGCAAGGAGTTCGTGGTAGTCGTCTGTAACCTGCTTGATGGTGGGGAAGTTATCCTGATACCAGGGATAGAGTGCCGGATTTTTGTCGCAGACTGCCACCAATTCCGGCTTGGCGTTGATTTCTGTAAGGTGGCACCAGCGGGCACAGGCACTGGCAAATTCCCGACCCATAAGACCGGCACCGATAATACCGAATTTAATAGTTTTCATTTTTTCATCCTGAAAAATCATAGTTTTTATCCAAGAGTCATCCATTGCAATATTGGCATTTCCTTATACTTTATACCGGGAATGACTTTTTTCAAGCGTTCCATATCTTCCCGCAGATAAAAATCATCAAGTTTAAGGGTAAACTCGTCGTGATGGGTGGGTATGAGCGTATCGTAAACGATGTTTCTGCTCAAAAGCTCCGGAAATCCCTCCTTCCAGCGGCTGATGCCGCACAGGAGGTAATCGCACTCCATACCGTGTATGACCGGTTCGTACATATTGGCTGTACCGATGTTCAAAAGCCTTTTGCCATCGACTTCGATCAGAAAAGCAAAAGTTTCGCCGCACCGCCAGTTATCTTTTACCGTGGGGTCAAAGTTTTCCGGTACTCCGGCATAACCTTCCGGCTCGCCAACTATACCCATGTGGCGGCTTTCAAGTGCGGTAACTTTGACATTGCCCGGCAAAAGGAGTTTTTCGCCGTAAGTCAATTCATAGAGCCGGCTTTCTGCCACGCCCATTGCCCGCATGATGTTGCAGGCGGTTTTAGAGGCGTACAAAACCGTGTTGAATTTGCTCAATATATATGGCATATCCGGCAAATGATCCCAATGTGCATGGGTCATAAGTACAAAATCCGGCGGATCGACTATGTATTTATCGACCTCGCCGGGAATGTGCAAGAGCTGGTTGTCGCGGCTCACATAAGGGTCGATCATAAACGACCCCTTGCTGTGGCGGAACTCCAAAGCATTTATGCCATACCATTTTACTGCCGGAGAATTCATAATGTGTGATCTCTTGAATTTATTTTACTTGCCGCCCCGCATCAAAGTTCAGGAGCGGCAAGCAGTTGGTTCAAATTCAGCCCAGCAGTTCTTTTTCGGTTTCTGCAATGGCTTCTTCGATGATGTCCATACCCTTCATTGCCACTTCGTTGGGCATGATGATCGGGGGGCTCATACGCAGGATGTGACCGGCGGGTACCCATGCCAGACCTTTGCCGAACGCCTTCTGATAGACCATCTTGCCGGCTTCGTCAAAGGGAGTCTTGAGCTTCTTGTCTTTCACCAATTCAATACCCAGCAGACAGCCCTTGCAGCGGGTGTCGCCTACGATCTGGTATTTACTGGTCCAATCCTTCATGCGGTTTTTGAACAATACTTCCAGCTCTTGAGCGTGTTCCAGCAAGCCTTCTTCTTCGATGACTTCAAAGCAAGCCAGAGCCGCCGCACAAGCCATGGGGTTGCCGCCGTAGCTGGTGGAGGCACTGATCTTATCAACAGCGTCGGCGTAAGGAGTTCTTACCGCCATACAAGTTACCGGGAAGCCGTTCCCGAAACCTTTGCCCAGGGTCACTACATCGGGCAGCACATCCCAGTGTTCGCAGCAGAGGATCTTGCCGGTACGGCCCATGCTGGTAAGAACTTCGTCGGCAAAGAGCAATATACCCCGTTCATCCAGGAACTTACGCAGTTTGGGGAAGAAATCGTCCGGCGGCATGATGGAGCCGCCCCAGCCCTGAATGGGTTCCAGAACAAATGCGGCGATCTGACCGGTGGTGGATTCTTTGATGAAAGTATCGTAAAATTCCAAATAGCGTTCAGTATCCAATGTGCCATCTTCCCTTGTCCACCAGGGCCGGTAGGTGTCGGGGCGGGGAACCATGTAAAAACCGCTGGCACGGGTGGGGCCGCTGAACTTGGTCATGCGTGCCAAGCCAATAGAGTGACCGCTCTTGCCGTGGAAGTCCATAAAGCAGCTGATGAATTCATGTTTGCCGGTAGCGGCACGGCAGGTACGCAAACCGGCTTCCACCGCCGCAGTACCGCAGTCATAAAGCTGAAAGCTCTTGAGGTCGCCGGGGAGGGTGGCAGCCATTTTTTCCAGCAATTTGACTTTGATTTCAGTAGTAAAGTCGTGGCAGTTCATCATCTGCTTGGCATATTTTGCCACGGCTTCGGAAATTTTGGGGTGGCAATGCCCCAGAGTGGTTACATAAATACCGCTGGAAAAGTCGATATATTCGTTGCCGTCCACGTCACGCATCATACAGCCGTTGCCGCTTTCAAAGGCAACCGGGAAGAGCTTGACCTGACCTGAAAGACCACGATAGTATTTGGCGGCACGGTTGTGCATAGCCACACTTTTGGGGCCCGGCAGAGTGTCGGTCACGATGTTGGGGTACTTATTGAGGTCGAGCTGATACGGTGCGGGATTGTATTTACCCATGTTGCAAACCTTTCTGTTTCCGGGTTGAATTTTTTTTGGGAGAAATTTATCTCTGGAGTAAAAATAACCACTTTTTTTTTATTCGCAAACTGTAAAGCTCTCCGGCGGGCAATTTTGCATAAAGAAAATGTTATTTTTTCACATTTTGCATCGTTTTTCGCTGTTGCAAGGTTGATTTAGCCTCCAAAGCGTGTTATTTTATAACATGGAGGAGTTATGCATCAGCGACAGAAAAAATTACTTGATATGCTGCAAAGCGGCAGTTTGCAGATAAAACATGCGGCAGCCCAGCTGAATGTTTCGGCTATGACCGTGCGGCGCGATCTTAAGGAACTGGAAGAACGCAAGCTTTTGCTGCGGGTAAAAAACGGCGCCATACCTCATCCGGCGTGTTACGAGCCGGAACCCGTTGCCGGCAATGAACTTATGGAAAAGAAGTTTGCCATAGCCAATTTGCTGTACGAAAATATCATGCCGGTAAACAGCTTGTTTATCAGTACCGGCACCACCACGCTGGCTTTTGCCAAGATACTGGCGCGGCGCAATAAACTGCCGGTCACGGTGATAACCAATTCTCTGCCGGTGGCGTCGGCGCTTTTCCGCACCAGCTGCAAAGTTATTCTGTTGGGCGGGGAGCTGCGCACCAACTCGCTGGATCTGATCGGACCGGCAGCCGAGCGTAATTTGTTGGAGTATCAGGTGGATTACCTGATTTCGGGCTGTGATGCGGCATTGGCGGATTACGGATTTTACACTTCTGACGTAAGTCTGGCGCAGCTGGAACAGAAATCTCTTGCCATAGCTCATCATGCGGCGATCATCACTGACAGCAGTAAATTTTCCCGCCGGGCGCTGACCCGCTTTGCGGCTTTGGATGAGATTGACCTGTTGGTTACCGACGAAAAATTGCCGCCGGAATACAGCAAGCTGCTGGTCAAAAGCGGAATAAAACTTTTGCAGACTTCCTGATATATTTTCCGGAAGTTTACAGCGAATTCTTCCGGCAATAAATATATGCCAGTATTGCGGCGCTGACCGCCCCGGTAAGTTTGGTGGCAAGCAAAGGAAAAATCAGTTCCGGCGCTGCTGCACTGCAATACGCCAGGTGATCACCCAGCATAAATGCCCCCGAAGATAAAAATGCACAGTTGAGCATCTTGCCCCGGTTGTCCATATCCTTGATCATGGCCATGGTGGGTATGGCATTGGCAAGGGTGGTTATAATGCCGGTAACTGCAACATCGTTGACCCCGAGTTTGCCGGAAACAGCCGGCAGAAATTTTTTCAGCATAATGCTTAAAATCGTGGTAAATACATAAACTCCCCCCAGCATCACCGCAATCGCTCCAATGATTTTGACCGCTTCATTGACCGGCATAAGACTTTTTACCGGATGCCCCGCCAGATCCATGAAAACTGCCGCCGATATCCCCGTCAGGGCAATAAGCTCCATGGTTTTGGCAAAGTACCGGAGTATGGTGGTCAATATCTGCGGTATCAGCCACAGCATTACTCCGGCCGCAGCAGCCAGTACTGCCAATGGCGGCAGCTGCCGCAGCATAAAGCTCCAGCTGTATTTTGCGCAAATACCCCCTACCAGCAAAGCCAACGGCATGGTGATTATGCCGAACATAAGACCTTTAAAGTAGTAGTCGTGATCCTCTTTGGCAAGCAGCTGAAAGATCAACGGCATACAAACGATATTTGCCCCCACTATACTGCCCAGCAGCATGCCGCAAAATCCGGGAGCCTCCGGCGAGCGGGCAAGGCTTTGCGCCAGGGGATAGGCCCCATTGTCGTTGGCAAGTATTATGCCGGAAAAAAGTCCCGGATCAGTTCCTGTACTTGAGCATACTGCCGCTGCCGCCGGAGCAATAAGTTTGGCGATCAGCGGAGTAAGCACCAGAAATCCTGCCATGGTAAGAAACAATGGAGCAAAAGTTTGCAAGCCTTCAGAAAATTTTTTGCCCAGCCCCAGCTTGCCGCCGCAGAAATAGTCCGCTGCGCCAACAGCAAAAGCCGCGCAGAAAATCATCAGCAGCATCCGTTCCGGTGTAAGCATAGCCATGATTGAGTGCTTTTATATCCGGTTCAGCCCATGTCGCCGCCGTAGATGGTGCGGTATTTTATGGGCGGATCTTCATCGGGTTCGCCGTAAAACATATCCACCATTTCCCGGACTTGGACAAAGTTGCCTTCCCGGAGAAAATCTTTGAAAGCGCTCTGGCTGTCATAGCAGATAATGCTTTGCGCCTGGCTGCGGTCAAGCTCCGACGCCCGGGCAGCGAGAGCCATGGCAGTTGGCAGATCTTCGCTGACCAGCGCCGCCATCTGCCGGTATTTTTTCCAGCGGCGGCTCCAGATATGAGCTTTGCCGTCGTCGCTGACCAAAGCGTGATTGCCGAAGTGATCAAAGTTGAACTCCATAAGTTCACGCCGCGAAAAACCGAAACACTCCGCATCCCGTTGAACTGCCGCTGCCACTTCGCTTGCCTGCATGGCGTGTACTCCGATACCGGCCGGAGCGCACAAATGAGGATCGTCGGTTGCAAAAAAGCTGATCGTCCGGCAGGGCTGGAACCCCAGCGGAGCATAAACTTTGGAGCCGTCAGGCGTGGCATGGAGCCGTTTGGTCTTATAGTTGCGGGTCAATTCCAGAATATGCTCGATCATTTTTGTAGCATAGCCCTTGCGGCGGAACTTTTCTTTAACGATCACCAGATTGATAAAGACCATGCTCTGCGGCTCGTAAGTTACCATACCGGCAGAACCGGCAACTTCGCCATCGACTTCCAGAAAAAAGGCTTTGGTATTGCCCGCGGTGGTCATAAAGGCGCACTCGGCGGGCGATACATTCCAATTCACTCCGTCGGCCATGGAACTTAAAGTATTGGCATCGGCGGAGGTTATTTCGCGGATATTTATCACTTTTTCACCGTAATACTGCCGGATTTCAAATCTGTCCACAAGGTGCCATCTCCGGCATAGATCACTTGCAGTTTTACGTTGGGGTTGAGTTTTTCCACCAGAGTCAAATCGGCCATGACCCCGCTGGCGCCCAGCGCTTTGGCTTTCATTTCCACGCCCTGTGCGCGTTCGTTGTTGCGCATGAACGCCACCTGCACGTCGGTTTCGCCTTTGAGTTTGGTGCGGGCGGCTTCCAACTCGGAGCGTTTAAGCTGCAGCTGGGCAACCTCCAGCTCGGCTTCGGCGGCGATCAAACGCACCGACTGCTTCTGCTGGGCGGCGATTTCGGCAACCAGTTTGCGGGTTTCCTGTTCGATTTCCCGGCGTTTCTGGTCGATCATGGCGGTATGCAAATTCAATTCGGCTTCGATTTTGGCGGTTTCCTGCAACGAAAAGTTGGTCAGGTTCTGCTCGATAGCCAGACTGGCTTCCTGGATCGGTTTCAGGATATTTGCCGGGATCGTAACATTGCGGATAATGGCATTGTGGACAACGATGGATTTTTCGCGCAGAACTTTTTCCAATTCGCTGCGCAGATTGCTCTGGAAGATCTCTCTGCCTTCGCCCACAATAAAATCCTGCGCCTTGTAGCTGGAACCCTTCATACGGGTAACCGAAAGTATCTGGGGCAGAATAATTTTGCTGACCACCTGGGGCAAATCGCCGTAAAGCATGTAGATCCGGGCGATATGTTCGGGCATAAGCTCAAACTCCACAGTCATATCCATCAGGATCTTGAAGCCGTCGCGGCTGGGGAACTCCACAAAACCGCCCACGCTGTAAACCATGTCAGGTGTTTGCGGGCGGGTGGTGGCGGCGGCACCGGACACCGCACCCATGACACGGGCGTCCTGCCGGTCATAGCTTTGGCGCATACTGTTGCTGCGCAAATTGCGCTGGAGCCGCATGGGCGGGCGCTTTTGAGTTCTGAAACGCGATGCGCCGCTGTTCATGGTTTTCATGGGGAGTGCAACGGTATCGTTCTGGAGCATTTCGGCACGTTTCTGCAACTGGGTATTGAGTGTGTTGGAGGATATTTCATTCAAGGTGCTGCTTGCCGCTTCGATACGGTTTTTCATTTCGATCACCCCGCCGGATGCCCCGGTCATGGTTACCTGATTCATACCGATTTCGATAACGTTCACCTGATAAGCCCGGGGATTGATGTAATACAATCCCGGCTGCAATATATCGCGCAAAACACCTTTTTCGCCCTCTTTGGCAAATTCGCCGGGTTGTGCGGGTTTACCGGTCTGGGCGGTAACCACGCCCACATAGCCGAAGGGTATGTTTATGGCATCGACGATATCGACTTTATACCCTTCGGGATTGAGCCGGTGCACCCCGGGGGTAAGTACTTCCCGCCAGATACCCTGACTTGCCTTGTCGGGGGCAATGATCTCGCCGGGGGCAAGGGGTTTGCCCACTTTGCTGGTGACTACGCCGACTTTACCGATAGGTATGTTTATGGCGCGGACGATCTTGACATCGTGCATCACCGGGTCAAGGAAATAACGACCTTCGGGCAGAACTTCCCGCCAGATACCTTTTTCGCCCCGTTCCACCAGCAACGTGCCGGGGGCAGGCGTTTTACCGGTTTTAGCAGTGACCACCGCCATATATTCCGGCGGCACATAAAAACGGCAGAAGCCCCAGAAGTAAACAAATATTGCCAGCGCCGCAACTGCGACCACGATAATTACAGCAAAAATAATATTCTTTTTCATCATGTTTGCCTTCCTCCTTATTACTTGCGCACTGTGTTTTTAAGCAGCGGCAAACCAAAGGCATCGCCGGCACTTGAATTAGTCATTATACTTTGCAGATTGGGCGCGATCTTTTCGTAAAGTTTTCCACGCAGATAAGCTTCGCCGCCGCCAAATGCGGTAATGTTGCGCTTGAGGATCTCCACTTCGGCTTTGTTGCCGGCGGCGATCACGGAGCGTTCACTTTCGGCAAGGGCCAGTGCGGCGCGGGCTTCGGCTTGAGCGGTTTTAAGCTGCAGCGCGGCGGCTTCCAGTTCCGCCTGGGCGGCTATGACTTTTTCCAGCTTGGCCTGACGTGCGGCGATCTCGCTGGTGATCTTGCCGGTTTCGGCTTCCACCTTGCGGCGGCTCTGCAGAGCCAGCATTTTCTGGCGCTCCAGTTCAGTGGCGCTTTTGGCCTGTTCGATCTGCTGGGAAAATTTCTTGGCTTCCTGCTGGGCGATTTCCCGGTTGCGGATGATCCCGGCGATCTCCTGCGGCGGATTGATGTCGCGGATCAGCACCGAGTTGATCGATACGCCCCAGGCGCGGCAGTTTTTGCGCAAAAATTCTTCCAGTTTATTCTGGAAAAGCTGGCGGCTTTCGCCTACGATAAACTCTGTGGCGCTCTTTTTGCTGCCTTCGATACGGGCAAAACCGGATACCGACGGCAGGATAAGTTTTTTGATGATATCATCCATATTGCCCACTTCGTGGGTCAGCATGGGGGCGGATTCCGGCACTATATTGAATTCCACGGTGCCTTCCAGCGTAACATAAAAACCATCCAGCGTAATAAAGCCGATAGCTTCTTTGCCGCTGAATTCATAGCGCTGGCTCTGGATGTTGACGATCGCCACGCTCTGGATATAGGGATTGATGCGGTGCGTACCTTCTTTTAGAGTGGTTTTCTGCACGCCTTTGCGGTCGGCCGATACAATAAAACCTTTGCTGTTGGCAAGGTCGTTGCTGCTGCCGGAGAAAATATCTTTGCCGCAAAGGTTTGCCACCACCCCGATATTACCGGGCATGATCACGATATCGTCGCAAAGTTTCACTTCGTAAGCATACGGATTGATACGGTGACGGCCGGTGCCCAATACTTCCCGCACGATACCTTTGCTGTTGCTGTCCAGCGCCAGAATTTCTCCGGCGGGCAGGTTTTTACCGAATTTGCGTACCAGCACACCGAATTTTCCGGCAGGTATTTCCGTAACCGGCTTGATCTGCCAATCCCAGACGTATGGATTGCGGAAATAACGGCCTTCGCCCAGAACTGCCAGCTGGATGCCTTTGTATTCGCTGGAGGTTGCCACGATCTCATTTTCCGGCAGCATCTTGCCGGTCTTTTTTATCAATATCGCGATTTCCCCGTTGCCCGGTTCGATCCGGCATCCGTACCAGATGAACAGTGCTGTTGCAAAAATCAGCGCTATGACCACAAAAGCGATCACTCCCGCCAGCGGTGGGGTATTAGCTGTTTTAACTCTCGCCATATTTCTACTCCCTGTTTATGATTTGTTGTTATTTTTGCTTTGTCAACCCGATAAAAAAACGTTGTTACTGGGAAAAATAACTCCAAATATGATTTTTACAAATTATAAAATGTATTTATGATTGCAAAATTATACTTTTTGTGTTATTTTATTGCTGTGAACAGAAATTTTTGGTATGATACGAGGTTTTTTTATGCAAAAACAAAGTTTTTTCTGCGCCATAGCTCTTGCGGCGTTGTCTGTATTGGTTCTGACCGGCTGCTGTCATGTGCAGCTTTATACCGAAGAAGCCCCCGCCGCCTCTGCCGGAAACGGCTATCAGGTGTGCGCCAGCGGTACGGTACGCAACAGCGGGTATTATCTTTTCAATAAATACCCCCTGTATACCGGACACCCCGATCACCCCAATCGCAAAGATTATCACACCTTTTGCGATGATATTACACCGGAAGTGAATTCGGCAATACTTTTAAACGCTATGCGCAAGCAGTACAAAGCCGAAAAACTGACCGATGTGGAACATGTGGAAACTGCCTGGGGGTATTTTTCTTTGTGGCTGGTCTGGCGCAAAAGCATAACCACCAGCGCCGTGGGCTTGAAAAAAGCCGGAAATACCCGCAAATAAATCCCGACGAGGAGTGCTTATGACCGACTTCCGTGAACTTGTCTATCGCGGCGTGGAGTCCGATGTGCTTGACTACAAGGCTCCGGTGAACTGGAATACGTTGAGCAAGGTTCAGAAAGCTAAATTTGTCCGTCACGCTCTGGCTTTTGCCAATACCCGTGGCGGAGCAATAGTGATCGGTGTACGGGAAGATCTCAACGGACACCCCTCGCTTTATGAGGGGCTGAACGATGAAGAGTGCCACTCCTTTGATCCCTCTACGGTGGTAACTTATATCAACAGCCATGTTGATCCGGCGATCGATATAACAGTGGAGCGCCCTTTGATCGACGGCAAGCGTTACGCTATTTTGATCATCAAACCATTCAAAGATATACCACATGTGGCGATCCATGGCATAGAAGAGGAACTCCACAGCGGCATGTTTTATATCCGCAGCGCTTCAGCATCCAGCCGCCCCGCAGTCAGAGCAGGGGAGATGCATGAGCTGATCCGCCGGGCATTGCGCAACCAGAAAGAGCTTCTGGGCAGTTTGCTCAAAGACATTCTGGGCAATCAGACAGCTTCGACAGCGGAAAATACTTCATCTGTAAACGAACCGTTTCCGCCGGAATATGCCGAAAGTGTAGATTTTTTTGCCAAACGTTTGAACCCAACTCTTGCTGCCGATACCCCGGTGATCGATCTGGCGATCATGCCGGTTGCCCGTGGTTGTCATGCTCCGCTGGCGGATATACGTCAGGCGGCGGCCGGAGCTTTTGCCGGGATGGATCAAAATGCGGTTGCCGACTTTCTGGGTACAGTTGATATGCAGGCAAGCTATGCTACTAACGTTTCGCTGCGCGGCATGAATAAATCCCGAACCGGATTCTGGCAGTTTTTTCAGAATGGGTTGCTCCATTTCCGCTGGACTTTGCCCCGCAGAATAGATCGCGCCGTACTGACCGGGCAGTTGTCCGGCATCCTCAATTTCAGCCGGAATTATCTGCAATATCCGGTTTTTGCGTTTGGCAATGCCGTGAATTTGCAGTTGACCATTTGCAACAGTTTGAATGTTGAACTCGCCGCCGGTGACCGTTCCAACTTTTGCCGTATAGATCAAATAGTTATCAGCAAAAATCTCCCCGAGGGTTTGTCCGGCAATAACCTCTGTTCAGAGCTGATACAAGAGCTTTCCGTAAGATTTAATCTCACCGCCGAATAGCTTGGAGAACAGAATTCGGACTTTTTTAAGAGAAAAATGGGATTTTTTTTGATTTACGATTTGCAAAAATCAAAAATAAGAGTATCTTATACAATGCTCGCTCAAGAGCAGTTCTGTCAGCAGCAATGCCGACAGAGTTGAATGAAGCGGGGGAGTAGCTCAATTGGTTAGAGTGCCACCCTGTCACGGTGGATGTTGCGGGTTCGAGTCCCG
>JAFVQX010000055.1 GCA_017504585.1 Lentisphaeria bacterium | reverse complement strand
TTCTGACGAAAACAAGAAAAATTTAACGATTCTTAAAAGTAAAGGATCGCTTGAAATGAAGAGGTGTTTTAATTATTCTTGGGGAGGTTTGGTATTTTTTATTCCCAAAGGTCTTGTTTATAAAATAGACAACATCTATACTCGTTATCCCAACCAATGGGAGACGGGAAATTCCACTGATATTGTTGTTGAATTTTTAAATGGAACATTACAAGGTAAAAAAGCATATTTGGCTCTATATGCCTTTCCACAATCCAAGCCATTAAGACCTCAAGGCGAATCCTTTTATATAAATGTCGAATCAAAACTTTTAAGGTGACAAAATGAAAAAAAATACCTTGTTGATAATTATTTTGGCAGTTGCGGCACTTGGCTTGATGGCTTTGGGCTATTGGAACGCCAACCGCTATGTGCCCTATTGTCCGGTGGTGCGGGGTTGGGGGGATGCCGGAGACTATTACGATAATACCCATCTTTCTGAAACTCATCTTGATAATATCTGCAAGGTTTTGGACGAATACAAAGAACCTTACCGCCGCGAAAACGGACAAGTGCTGATAAAAAATGAGCTTCTCCAAAATATGGACTTGCTCGCAAATTATACTTTAAAAGCCCATTACGGTGAGGATGATCTGCCGCTTCTGCCAACGGCAATCGAAGATAGTGTGATTCATTTTTCTGACAGACGCCATCCCCGGAAGGAGTTGAACTACTATTTTTACAGCAATAAATGTTTTATTACCGAGGGGGAATTTTCCTCCGGCAGCAGAAATCCGGTGAACTGGAAATTTTTTATGGTAAACAAGGTCGATATGGTCGCCCTGCAAGATTTGAGTCGCAAATTTCTCCGTCAGGGGGTGTCGCCTGCGTGGAAAAAAGAACCGCTTGCCGCTGTAAGACTGTGGTATCGCGGCGATCAAAGTAAAATCTTCGGTTATTTGAATCCTGAAGTATATGAACCGTTATTGTCTGAACTTGAAAAATTGGTGACGGACAAGAGGGCAGCTTCCGGTATACCGGAATTTTTTCACCGTCCGCAAAATAAACAATTGCTGGATGTGATCCAATTCACTTTGCCGGAAGAATGACCGCGGTGGACTGGATGTGAGGAACCAATATGAAAGAAAAAAATCATATTATACTGCCAAGAGCGCGCAATACATTTCTGGTGTTCCATTTTGAGTGTGTGCCGGATCACACGGTTTGGGGAGACAGGGAATATGCCGGAGCGGAAGTGCATTGTTATCTTGATAGAAATATCAATAATGTGCAGGAATTGTCAGAAGCGGAAACTGCCGCCAGAGAGTTCCTTGCTCAAAGCGGTTGGATCGTTAAGGAATTGCTTGGCACCCCCCGCTGGGAAAAAATGCCAAGCCGTTTCCGTTGTTTTTTCAGCGACGTTTTAACAGCCAGACGGGTAACTATGGAGATTGCCCGTCTGGATGGAATTGCCTTTCTTGCGTACTCTTGGAAACACGATGACAACGAAGTTGTGAAAGAAAAATGAAAAAAACGCATAAATTATTTTTGATAATGATCCTCGGCATTGCAGGAATATGCTTTGCCGGAGCGGCAATTTATGGAGCGTTGCATTGGCACCATGTTCCCGGACCGCGCAGTTTCGAACTGCTCACAGGTCTGGGAGTATTGGCAGTATTGTGTTTCATCGGAATAAAAAAAGTATATGATAACTGAAGTGATTGAAAAATGAAAAAGCTTATTTTCCTGCTACTTTGCAGCTGTTTTTTACTGCCTGTGCCCCAAGTTGCGGCACACGGCGATCCGGGTGCGGTGCTGTTGGCACTCGGAATGCGCAAAGCGTTGGAAACTTTTGCCAAAAAATTTGAACTTGCGACCGCGACCGGAAAGACTCTTACTGTCTATTTCAGAGATGGCGTGGACACCCCCAAGGATACCCTTTATATCGAAGAATCAGGCAAATATTCTGCCGTGGAGATCCCGGAGTTGCCCATCGGACTGAATATGGACACTTCCGGCAGAAAATTTTTACTGTTTGACCTTTTTCCGGTCAATAAGGAAGTCGAAAGTGCCGCCATTTTTACTGGAAAAAACTGGTATAAAATGGAGCTGATCGATTTCCCCCGCGATATGGTGACTTTGAATTTGTATGATGGTGAAGAAGAAAGTATCGCTTTTGAACGCTTTTTCAACGTCCAGTTTCAAAGTGCAGCAAGAGCTGACTGGTTGAAAACGTGGAATCTCCGTTACCAAATCAAAATGCCGAATTTTCCGCTAAAAAACGAGGTCGGAAATTTAGAACATAGCTTGGAAGTCAAAACTGCCAAAGATATTATGCCGTTTTGGCGCGACACCGTAAAGGTGGCAAAAGGGCTTGCCGGAGAATTGAGAAATTACCGGGTAACGCCGGAAGCGTTGAAAAAAATTCCGGTTGCAAAAATTGAAGATTGGGAAAATTCTGCCGGAACTCCGGAAGCCGAATTGTACAAACTCGCCGCAACGTCCAATACTGCACAGGTTGAAAAATTATTGAAGTCAGGCGTCAATGTCAATGCTGCTTCTCCCGGCGGCAGAACCGCCTTGATGAATGCCGCCTGGCATGGCAATATTCCGATGTTGAAATTGCTTCTCGCACACGGAGCAAATCCCGATGCGGTCAATTTTAACGGCGAAACGGCTCTCTTCTATGCTGTATACGGTGAAAGTCAGGCGGCGTTGGAACTTCTGCTCCAGCGTACTTCCCCTTATCAGGTCAACCGCTTCGGTGAAAATCTGCTGATGATTGCCGTCAGCAAAAATTCTGCCCTCTCCAACTGGCTGCTGAATTTTGAAAAAGGACATTTGAAAACTGTTCCCTCCCGCTATCAAACGCAAAAAAATCACGCCGGAGAAACCGCCGACGATTATAAAGTAAAATTTATTCCATTGTCCAAGACAGAATCAAAGACTGACCAATGAAAAAATCCATAAAATTGCTTTTGATGATATTGCTTGGCATCGGTGGTATATGCCTTGCGGGAGCGGCGATTTATGGAGCGTTGTATAATGTTCCGCACGTTCCCAATCGCTTCAAATTATGGAGCGGCTTGGGTGTGTTATCTGTCGGGTGCTTTATCGGAATAAAAAAGATATATGATAATTGGCATAATTGAAAAATGAAAAAACTCTATCTTACATTTGCCGATCTGACCTGTCTGGCAGGTTTTGCTGTACCGGGTAATCAAAAATTTTTTTATACCGGCAGTTTTTCGATTTGAAATTTACTCCATCACCAGTTATATTATCAGCAGTGATGGAGTAATGATGGAGTAAAATGATGGACAAAACCGCTTTGTGCGATGCTCTGAAAAGTAAACTGGATAATTTCCGGCCTTTTCCACCGGAAACGTTGACTTCTTTGCGCAACTACTACCGGGTCGGCTTGACCTGGTCAAGCAATGCACTTGAAGGCAACAGTCTTACTGAATCGGAAACCAAAGTAATTATTGAAGATGGGCTGACGGTTCAAGGCAGACCTTTGCACGATGTTTATGAAGCACTTGGTCACGCCGAAGCATACGACTATATCCATGCTGTGGCGGTAGATAAAGATTTGAGCGTTGCTGATATTCTCAAACTGCATGAGCTTTTTTATAAGCGGATAAATCCGGAACAGGCAGGAAAGTTCCGCCGTGTGAAAGTCTTTATCAGCGGCAGTCGTTATCCATTGCCGCCCCCGGAAAAAACAGCTGTTTTAATGGATGAATTTATCAGGTGGCTGAATGAAAATGAAAAAAATATTCATCCGGTAAAACTTGCGGCAGAAGTGCATAAGCGATTTGTTTTCATCCATCCTTTTGTTGACGGCAACGGCAGAGTTGCACGGCTGTTAATGAATTTGATATTGATCCGGCACGGTTATCCGGTGGCGATTATCCCGCCGATTTTGCGTCCGGAATATATTACGCTTCTGGAGGCGGCACACCGGACTCCGGCAAAGTTTATTGACTTTATTATTGACCGCGAAATCGATACTTTGCGGGATTTGCTCCGTTTGTTGGGCAATGAAACTGCATCTGTTCAGACAACTGCATTAACTCCTGACTGTGAAAAACTTTTGCAAGTAATGAAAAATCACCCCGGTTTGCGGGTACCTGATTTGATGAAGCAAATGCAAAAGAGCCGTCCGACAATAGAACGTTATTTGCGGCAGTTGCGGCAGAGCGGCTTGATAGAATTCCGTGGAGCTCCTAAAAATGGGGGCTATTTTGCCAAATGAAAAAACTTTTACTTATTCCGGCAGTACGGTTTCTGGCGGCATAACGGTAATTAACGGTGGATAACGGTAACTAATGGTTAAATCTTGCCGCCGGTGCTTCCGGTGGGGGGGGCGCCGTTAAATTCCGTTAATTACCGTTCTTTTCCGTTCATCTTTATGGTGCAATACGCAGGCTTTTACCGTCAAAAGCCTACCGGCTGCCGGCTAATTGCTGGATCGCCAGACGCAGGAGATTTTCGCTGCTGCACTCTTCCGGAGTGAGGGCGGCGGCGATTTCGTTGACTTTTTCTCTGGCCTGTTCGCTTTTGAACCCCAGTTGCGCCAGCGCCATCAGGGCGTCGTTCACCGCGTCGCTGCGGGGATCGTCTTTGGCTACTTCGTTGGCGGGCGATGTTCCGGCAAAACTCAACCCCAGTTTGGGGATCCGGTCGTGGAGATCCACCACCAGTCTTTCGGCGGTGCGTTTGCCCACGCCGCTTATCTTGCTCAAAAGTTTTACATCGCCGTTGATTATGGCGCTGCACAAACTCCCCAGCGGCATACCGCTTAAGATCGCCAGTGCCAGTTTACCGCCGATGCCGGAAACATCCAGCAGATTTTCAAAGAGTTTTTTCTCGTCCTTTTCAGCAAATCCATAGAGCGTTATGGCGTCTTCCCTTACCTGGGTAAAGATCCACAATGCCGTTTCTTCGCCGGTGCGGGGCAATTTATCGAATGTACTTAATGGTATTTGCACGTCGTAGCCCACACCATGCACATCGATCATGCAGTTGGTGTAGGAGCTTTCCAACAAAGTTCCTTGCAGACGACCTATCATATTTTACCTCATTTCAAAGGTTTGATATCCAGCGAGATGTCGGCGGATTTTACCGAGTGGGTCAATGCTCCGCTGCTGGCAAAGTCCACACCTACGGCGGCGATCTCCGGCAAGCGCTCGATGGTGATGTTGCCGGAGGCTTCCAGCTTGGCGCGGCCGTTGCTGCGTTTTACGGCTTCTGCCATCATGGGGGTGGTCATATTGTCCAGAAGAATGTATTCGCAGCCCGACTGCAATGCTTCATCCAGCTCTTCAAGGGTATCGACTTCCACTTCCACTTCCAGATCCGGATACATGCTTCTTGCCCGCTGCACGCTGCGGAGGATGCCGCCGGGGCCTTCCATGCCCGCCATTTCCCGGTGATTATCTTTGATCATGATGCGGTCAAAAAGTCCGATGCGGTGGTTGGAGGCTCCGCCCACGGCAACAGCGTATTTTTCCAGATTTCGCCAGCCGGGAGTGGTTTTGCGGGTATCCAATACTTTCATGGCACTCTCTTTAACGCTTGCGGCGTAGGCGTTTGCCATAGTTGCCACTCCGCAGAGCCGCTGGATGAAGTTCAGTGCGGTGCGTTCGGCGGTGAGCATTGCCACGGCGTTGCCGGTGATTTCGGCGATCACGGTTTTGGCGGAGCATTTGTCGCCGTCGTGGAGGATGTATTTGAATTCGCACTCCGGATCGAGTTTCTTGAACACCGCCTCTGCCACCGCCAGACCGGCGAGCACGCAATCGCTTTTGGCATAGAGTACACCGAAAGCCCGGGCGTCGGCGGGGATCACCGATTTGCTGGTGGTGTCGCCCCGGTCGGCAAGATCTTCGGAAAGGGCAAGGTCAATGAGTACAGCAATTCGCTGCATATCAAGTTCTGGAATGTTGTTGGACATGGTTTTACCTCTTATATCGTTTATTTTTGTTATTGTCCTGAAGTTTGTGAAAAATCGAAGTACGGTGGCACATCGCGGGCAATCTCGAGCCTTGCTTCAACCCTGCACCTCGGTCGAGTACAAAAGTACACTCCCTCGGGCAGGGCATTGCAAAACTCGACATTGCCTCACGCTGTATCCACCGGTGGCAAGCTATAGTTTTGACATTTTTGACAAATCATAACTTGTGTGGTACATTTATAAATATAAATGATATAATTTAACACTTCAGTTACACAAAATTTTGGACATTACCTCTATTTTAATGAATATACATTGTTGGGTGATTTTACGATCAGATCTCTTATTTCCATAGCCATAAGAGTTCCGGCAAGCACTCCGGCGGGGAGCTTGGTTCTTACTGCGAGATCATCCAGCGAGCCGGGGCCGTTTACTGAAAGATCATGGTAGATGGTTTCTTCGGCTTCGTTGAAAAGTTTTGCCGGAGTTGCGGGCGCTTCGGGAGTGGTTTGACGTTTTCCGCCGGGGGAAAATCCCGGCAGAAACTCAAAATCGTTTATCACATCCTGAAAACACATTGCCAGTTTGGCTCCGCAGTCGCGTATAAGTTCATTGCATCCGGCGGCTTGCGGCTCGTCAACTCTGCCGGGTACGGCAAAGACCGCTTTGCCCTGTTCAAGCGCCAGACGCGCGGTGATTATGGCGCCGGATTCCGTGCCCGCTTCGATAACTACCGTAGCTTGTGCCAGCGCCGCCACAATGCGGTTGCGCCGGGGGAACGATTGACGGCTGACCGGAAAATTCATGGGGTATTCGCTGATCAGCGCGCCGTTATTTTTGACGATCGCCGCCGCCAGCGGCACATGCTCCTGGGGGTGGATGCGGTACAAGCCGCCACCCAGGACCGCCACGGTCACACCCCCTGCATCCAGCGTGGCTTTGTGGGCCGCAGCGTCGATGCCGAATGCCAGACCGGAAACAACTTTCCACCCGGCTAAAACCGCGTCGGCGGCAAACTTTTTTGCCATGCGGTCGCCGTAGGCAGAGAGCCGCCGGGAGCCGACTATGGCTACTGAATTGTTGGAAAAATCCGGCAGTGTACCACGCACATACAGCACCAGCGGCGGATCCACCAGCTGCCGCAATATCTCGGGGTAATCGCCATCTTCGATAGTGTAGATCCTGACTCCGGCGCGGGCGGCAAGCTCCAATTCTCCGGCAAAGTCGATGGTTTGCTGCCAGGAGCAAACCGCATGTGCCAGATTGGCACCGATGCCCTTTACTTCGGCAAGTTCATTTTCTCCGGCGCGGAGCACTGCTGACGGCGAACCGAACCGGCGCACCAGTGCAGCATAGCGGGCATAGCCGATGCCGGAGATCATATTCAAGATTATACAGGCATCCCGGTCGCTGATCATAATACACCCTTCAGCGCGGTCTTCAAGAGTTCTTCATCCACGCCTTTAACGATTTTTACCTCGCCGACGGCGGTGGGCAGCACCATGGTTATACCGCCGGAAGAATTCTTTTTATCGCTTTTCATGGCTTGCACAATAGCATCAACATCGCTATTTTCCGGCAGACGCGTGGGGAGCTTGAGTTCAGTAAGCAGCTGGTTTTGGAGCGCTTCCACATCTTTGCTGCACAGATCCATCAGCACTGCCAGCCGTACTGCCGCCGCCATACCGATAGCCACTGCTCTGCCGTGGGGCAAAGCAAAGTTGGAGAGTTTTTCCACGGCGTGCCCCACGGTATGACCGTAGTTTAGGATGGCACGGCTGCCCTGTTCCCGCTCGTCACCGGCAACCACTCCGGCTTTACATTCGCAGGAACGGATGATGATTTTTGCGTAAAATCCCGGGTCAAAGCTGTTGAGTTTTTCAGTATTGTTCTGCAGCAAAGCAAAGAAGTCTTTATCCATTATCATACCGTACTTGACCACTTCGGCAAGGCCGTTGCGGTATTCGGTTTCCGGCAGGGTGGAAAGTGTATCTGTATCCAGCGCAACCATTTGCGGCTGGTGAAATGCTCCGATCAGGTTTTTGCCTTCCGGTAAGTCCGCTCCGGTTTTGCCCCCTACGCTGGAATCCACCGCCGCCAGCAGGGTCGTGGGCAGCTGGATAAACTCAATGCCCCGCATGTAGATCGCTGCCGCAAAGCCGGTCAAATCGCCCACCACACCGCCGGAAAGAGCGATCATGCAGCTTTTCCGGTCAAGTTTGGCTGCCACGGCGGCCTTGGCGATAAATTCCACCGTAGCAAGGCTCTTATGTTCTTCGCCGGGGGGGAGGATCAAACTTTGAAAATCAGTGTAATTATTTGCCGCCAAAGCCTTTTCCAGCTTTTCCAGATGCCCGGCAGCATCCACATTTTCGTCGGTAATGATCAAGGCGGTTCTGCCGGAAAGTTTTTCGCACAAAAGCTCTATCCAATCGGCAGTATTGCCCAAGACGATGGGGTAGCTTCTGTCGCCAAGATCGACGGTAAGAGTGTTCATATTTAAAATTCCTCAAATAAACTAATTTTTATTAAATATATAACTCAAAAGGGCTGTATGCAAGTTATAAATCAGCGAAAAAGCACATTTTGTTGCTCAAAGCAAGGCTGAATAGTTGCCAAAAATGTATAAATGTGTTATATTAAGGCAATATTGCTTTTTTATTAACATCAAACAACAAGGATACTGTAAAATGAGCGAGATCAAAGAAAATGCTCTGATGGAAAAAATTGTGTCGCTGTGCAAACGGCGTGGTTTTGTCTTCCCCAGTTCGGAAATTTATGGTGGTTTTAACGGTTTCTGGGATTACGGCCCCTACGGCTGCCGCATGAAGCGCGCCATCGAAAACCTCTGGTGGCACGAAATGGTGGAAACCCGTGACAATATCGAAGGCTTGGACAGCACCATCATCCGCCACCCCACCGTCTGGAAGGCATCCGGCCACCTGGATCAGTTCAGCGACCTTATGACCGACTGCAAAGACTGCAAGAGCCGTCACCGCGTCGACCAGATGGAAGACCCCAGTACTTGCCCCAACTGCGGCAGCAAGAATCTGACCGAACCCCGGGAATTCAATCTGATGATGAAAACCTACGTCGGCCCGGTCTTTGACAACGAACACACCGCTTATCTGCGTGCCGAAACCTGCCAGCCGATTTTTGTGGACTTCCAGCAGGTTCGCAACAGTGCCCGTCAGAAGCTGCCCTTCGGTATCGCCCAGATCGGTAAGGCTTTCCGTAACGAGATCAACCCCCGCAACTTCACCTTCCGCAGCCGGGAATTCACCCAGATGGAAATGGAATTCTTCTGCGACGGCGAAGAAGGCATGGAATGGTTTGAATACTGGAAGGAACAGCGGATCAACTACTACAAGAACAAGCTCAAGTTCACCGACGATTTCTTCCGCATTTACGAACACGAAAAACTCGCTCACTACGCCAAAGCCGCTATCGATATCGAAGTCAAATTCCCCTTCGGCTGGGGCGAACTCGAAGGCGTCCACCACCGCGGCACCTGGGATATATCGCAGCACAGCCAGTTCTCCGGCACTGACTTGCAGTATATCGACCACGACAACAAACGCAAAGTCATGCCCACAGTTATCGAAACTTCTGTCGGTCTTGACCGCACCATGCTCGCTATTCTGGGCAAAGCCTACGACGAAGATACCGCCGCCACCCAGAAAGAAGGTATGGATGAAGATGTCAGAATCGTGCTGCATTTGCCCCCGCTGGTCGCTCCGATCCAGCTGGCAGTGCTGCCGCTTTCCAAGAAGCTCAACGAAAATGCGGAAAAACTTTACAAAGATATGAACAAATACTTCCGCTGCGAATACGATGTCACCGGCTCCATCGGCAAGCGTTACCGCCGGCAGGACGAAATCGGTACTCCGCTGTGCCTGACTTTCGACTTTGAATCTGCTGCCGACAACGCCGTGACCGTCCGTGACCGTGACACCATGCAGCAGGAACGCGTTTCCATTGATAACCTGCGCAGCTATGTGGAAGATTTCATCAACCGCTGAACAGATCATTGCAGCATGAAAGGTTGAATTTATGGCAGAAGAAACTGTAAACAGCAGTAATTTTATCCGGGAAATGGTCAAAGCCGATGTGGCAGCCGGTAAACACGGCGGCAGAGTGGAAACCCGTTTTCCGCCGGAACCCAACGGCTATCTGCATATCGGGCATGTGAAGGCGATCTGTCTGGACTTCGGCATTGCCGAAGAGTTCGGCGGCGTCTGCCATTTGCGAATGGACGATACCAACCCCACCAAAGAAGATGTGGAATATGTTGAAAGTATTCAAGAAGACATCAAATGGCTGGGTTTTGACTGGAAAGAACACATGTACTTTGCCAGCGATTACTTTGATCAGATGTACGAATGTGCCGTTAAACTGATCAAAAAAGGTCTTGCTTATGTTTGCGACCTCTCGCCCGAAGAGTGGGAGCAATACAAAGGCAATCTGACCGTGCCGGGCAAAAATCCCCCCGGCAGAGATCGCAGTATCGAAGAAAATCTTGAGCTTTTTGAACGCATGAAAAATGGCGAATTTGCCGATGGCGCCATGGTGCTCCGGGCAAAAATCGATATGGCATCGCCCAATATCACCATGCGTGACCCGGCGATCTACCGTATCCGCCACGCCCACCACCACCGGCAGGGCGACAAATGGTGCATCTACCCCATGTATGACTTTGCGCACCCGCTGGAAGATGCCATCGAAAAGATCACTCACAGCTTCTGCACATTGGAGTTCGAGATCCACCGGCCCTTCTACGACTGGCTGCTGCAAGCATTGGATTGGGTCAATCCCCCGGTGCAGACCGAATTTTCCCGTTTGAATTTGACTTATACAGTAATGAGCAAGCGTAAGCTGCTGGAACTGGTGCGGGATAAACATGTTGCCGGTTGGGATGACCCCCGTATGCCCACAGTTTCGGGCTTGCGCCGTCGTGGTATTCCCCCCAAGGCGATCCGGAAATTCTGCGAACTCGTGGGCGTCACCAAGTTCAATGCCACAACCGATGTGGCGTTCTTTGAACATTGTGTCCGGGAAGAACTCAACGCCGAAGCCTCCCGCTATATGGCGGTGCTGGATCCCGTGAAGGTGATCATCGACAATTGCGACGACGACTTTGTGGATATGCTTGACGCCGTGAACAATCCGGAAAAACCGGAAGCCGGTTCCCGCAAAGTACCTTTTGCTAAAGAGCTTTACATCGACCGTGCCGACTTTATGGAAGAACCGGTCAAGGGTTATTTCCGTCTGGCTCCCGGCAAGGAAGTTCGTCTGCGTTACGGTTACTTCATTACCTGTACCGGCGTGGATAAAGATGAAAATGGCAACATCACAGCCATTCATGCCGTGTACGACCCTGCCACCCGGGGCGGCAATGCTCCCGACGGCAGAAAAGTCAAGGGCACCATCCATTGGGTTTCCGCCAAACACGCCATACCCTTTGAAGCAAGAATTTACGACCGCTTGTTCACTGTGGAAGAACCCGGTGCAGGCGATGTGGACTATCTGACCCAGCTCAACGGCGACTCCCTCAAAGTAGTGGAAGCATTTATGGAACCGGCTCTCAACGAGGTGAAAGTCGGCGAAACGGTGCAGTTCGAGCGGCAGGGATATTTCTGTAAGGATAAGGACAGTTCGGCAGAAAAAGCAGTATTCAACCGCACAGTAGCGTTGAAAGATTCCTGGTCGAAAAAAACAAAATAACGCAAAGCTTGCGGCTCATCTCGTGCCTTGCTGTGTGGATTTGCGGCATATAATTTTGTCGGACAGGTCGGACTGGTCAGACTGGTCGGACAGGTCCGACAATTTTTTGCCGGAGTTATTGCTGTAACATTAATATATACAGCAAATCATTCGGGTTTGGATAAAAACTTGTTGCCGGTGCAGTTGCGGGGCGAGATGGCGCGCCACTCTTCGATGTCAAAGTGGTAGATCGCCGCTTCGCCGGGGCGGAAATGTCCGAATCCGGAGGGCCCCAGGCTGTCGGCGGCATTTTCGATTGCCGGATTATGCCCCACGATCAACACGCTGTCCACCTCGTCGGGCAGATTGCGGATAATGGTCACCAGTTCGCTGGAGTCGCAGGTGTAAAGCTCGGTATCTTCCACGGTGTAACCTTGTGAAAGCTCAAGTTTTACTGCCATGATCTCGGCGGTTTGTTTTGCGCGCATAGCGTGGCTGTGGATTATCAGTTCCGGGTACAGTTCCAGCTGGCGCATGGTTTCGCCCTGAATGGCGGCGTTGGAAAGGCCCACCGGGCTTAACGGTCGGCTCAAATCGTCATCGCAAGCCTTTTCGGCTTTGGCGTGACGTTGAAGGATCAGAGTTTTCATACTCCATTTCGGGGTTTGAAATAAAAAATATATAACTTGTTTGAGTATATAAAATACTCGCATTTTCAGGAATTTGCAAATATTTGTGAGGTTTTTCCCGTGAAAAGGTTTTCTCTTCATACTCCCAATGTTCAGGCGCCCGGGTGGGATGTGGTTCTGATATTGGACAACTTGCGCAGCGCCCATAATGTGGGCAATATTTTCCGCATCGCCGAAGCTCTGCAATGCCGGATCATCGCTTGCGGCTACACGCCTTTTCCACCCCATCCGTTGCTGGCAAAAACCGCTATGGAAGCGGACAAAACTGTGCCGTTTTCCACGGCAAATTCAGCTGCCGAAGCTATAAAAAGTTTGCGCGAAAGCAATTTTAAGTGTATATTAGCTCTGGAACACGATTCCCAAAGCGTGGAAGTCGCCGACTACGGAACTTTTGATATGCCTCTGGCGCTGGTGCTGGGCAACGAAGCCAAAGGCGTTTCCCCGGAAGCGCTGGAGCTTTGCGATGGAGTCGTGGAGCTGCCCATGCTGGGAGAAAAAGCTTCCATCAACGTGGGCAATGCGGCGGCAGCGGCACTTTATATAATGTATTCGGCATATAAAAAGCAAGTGAATTTTGCGTAAGACTGGTAAGGATTTATGAAATTCAAGCGTGTGAAGCTCATGGGCAAAAATCTGGACGATGTGCGTCCGAAAATTCTTGCCCGGGGCATGGAGATCGTTGACGAGAATTTTGATCTGGTGATCGCCCACGGCGGCGACGGCACTCTTTTGTGGAGCGAGCGCGACTACCCCGGCATACCCAAACTGCCGCTGCGGGATGCCCGCACCGCCCCCCAGTGTCAGGATCACTCCTACGATAAAGTGCTGGATGCGCTGCTGGCTGACGAACTGGAAGTAAGCATACTGCCCAAGCTGGAGGGTATCTACAAAGATAAACGCATGGTGGCGCTCAACGATATATTTGTGCATAATCTGGAGCGGGCAAGTGCGTTGCGTTATCAGGTTTTGATCGACAACGAACTCTACGCCAACGAGATCGTCGGCGACAGCGTGGGGGTGGCAACTGTCCACGGTTCAACGGCTTACTACCGGAGCATCACGCAAAGTATCTTCCGTGTGGGCATGGGGCTTGCCTTCAGCAACAGCACCGAAGAGATCAACCATCTGGTCATCAGCGAACAAAGCGAAGTGGCGATCCGGGTCTTCCGTGGTCCGGCGTTGATAATAGCCGACAATTCGCCGGTAACGGTGGAAGTACCTGAACATGGCGAAGTAATCATCCGGCAAGCAGCCGAAAAAGCGGTCATCTATGGCTTGAAAGGTTTTATGTGTCCCGAATGCCGGGTTCTGCGTCACCCCAACAAACTGCCATTTAAAATACTTATTGCCCACGAACAGAAGTGAGAAGATCCATGCACATAGTGATTTCAGCCGGTCCCACCCGGGAAGCCATCGACCCGGTGCGCTATATTACCAACCGTTCCACCGGCAAAATGGGTTACGCCATTGCCGAAGCCGCCCGGGAACGCGGTTTGCTTGTCACACTGGTTTCCGGCCCGGTAAATCTGCTGCCGCCGGAGGGTGTGGACGTTATAAATATAGAAAGTGCCGCCGATATGGCAAAAGCTATGAAAACTTCCGCCCCAACTGCCGATATTATCGTAATGGCGGCGGCCGTGGCTGATTACCGGCCCAGGCAATACAGCACCAGCAAGGTCAAAAAGTCCGATGGCGATATGTGTATAGAGCTGGAACGCACCGAAGATGTGCTTTTGAGTCTGGGCAAAAATAAACGCCCCGGCCAGATATTGGTGGGCTTTGCCGCCGAAACCGATGATCTCCTGAAAAATGCCCAAGGCAAACTTGAGCGCAAAAACCTTGATTATATCGCAGCCAATATCGTTGGAGTACCCGGCAGGGGGTTTGCTGCCGATAATAACGCCATAACCCTGATCGGACGCGACGGCAGCCAGACCGAATTTGCCTTGCAAAGCAAAAAAGATCTCGCCGGAGCGCTGCTGGATCATATTTTAAGCCGCCTTGCCTGAAGCACGGTATACAGCTGCTTGACCCTGTCTGAAATTTTTTTTCAGAAAAATTTGACAAAACAACTTTTATGAAGTATACTTTATTGTAGAATGCTGCAATAAAGTGCATTGCTTCGCATAATATGTATTATGTGAAGTGTTTGAGCAGAAAAAACTTGATTTTTTCATAAACACCCCGTGCTCCTTAACAGGCAGCATTTCTTCTTATTATTTGCAATCCAACACATTAAGCAATATTATCTACTTCACATAATACATATTATGCGAAGTGTAGGTGTTTTACGCTGATCGAACTGCTGGTGGTGATCGCCATTATTGCCATTCTGGCAGCGATGCTTCTGCCCGCCCTTTCTGCGGCGCGGCTCAATGCCAAAACTGCCGGGTGTCTGGGGAATATCAAACAGATCGTCCTCGGGTATCAGCTTTACTCCAACGACAACCTTGGCTGGTTGCGGCCCACTACTCTGGATGGCGAATCTGGTACGGCATGGCTTTACACCATCCGCAACTATATATATATGGATAAAGTAAGCGGCGGCCCGAATAAGGATGAAGCCGGTAATAAATATGCTGTTTTCTCCTGTCCGGCAGAAGCCATCGGTTTCGGTTCGCACAAGGATGGCTTGTTCCACTATTCGCACTTTGCACTCAATGCTTTTGCCGCAGGCAAGATGACCAAAGAGCTGAAAGCTGATACCTCGTTTCCTACCCGTACCGAAAGTCAGCTGCTGGCGCCGGATAAGGTCCCGACTATTTTTGATACACACTCCAAAACGACCCACAGTCTGGAATGGACAGTGCCCACTCATATCGGCTACCGCCACGGCGGTAAAGAAGTTTCCTACAAGGAAACTGTGGTGCGGGGATCCCGAGCCAATGTGGCATTTTACGCCGGAAACGCCGCCACTTGCGAATACGGCAAAGAGATCTATGCCCGCGAATGGTTGAGGGAAGGCACAACTTATCTGGATGGCGTCAAACAATAAATACTGCGTTATAAAAACAGAATAAGCACTGTTTTTATGAAAGGCTCTCCACCCAATACGGGAAAGATCAGTAAAAAGCTTCTGATTGTATAGAACTGCCCGCGGAGATCGCCATTACTGTACTGCTGACGGCATTTTTCGGCAGCGCGGGACGGTGCCGGAGTTTCCCGCTGGCTTGCCGATCTCAAGCAGTTGACTTTGAGCTGCCGGCTGGGGAAGCGCCTTGCTTCTTTGCCGCTTCCCCCCCCATTGCGCCGCGGCAGGCTGGCAAGTAGAGTCGGCAACATCATTGCATCGGGGTTATACAGCCCGTTATTCTATATAAAAACACTCGCTGTTCAGCCCCAGCGGGAAGCACTCCACATTGCCGATCTTGCCGGAAATGACTTGCAGACTTTCCGGTACTGCCAGAAAGGTGTAGGGTTGCTCTTCGTGGATAAGTTTATGGAATTCCCGGCAGAGCTTTATGCGTTTTTTTACATCGCCGGTGCGGCGTATTTCTTCGATAAGTTTATCTGCCCGGGGATTGATAAAACTTATATGATTGCTGCCGTTGGCTCCCGCCGCCTGACTGGAGTGCCACACCTGATAGGGGTCGCTTTCAAAGGGCAGCTGCCAGCCCAGAGAACAGACTTCGTAATCTTTTTTGTCCAGCTTATTGATATACACCGGCCACTCCAGAGTTACGATCTTCATATCGATACCCGCCGCAGCAAGATCTTCTTTGAAGATAGATAAAATCTTTTCCTGCACCGGATTGCCCGATACCTGCAAGGCGGTAAAAACAAATTTTCTGCCATCTTTATCCAGAATTCCATCGCCATCGCGGTCCTGCCACCCGGCTTGTTTCAGCAGCTTTACGGCGTTTTCCGGGGCAAACGGCAGCGGTTTGACCGATTTATCGTAGTAGGGACTGTCATAAAAGAAGGGCCCGCTGATGACTTTGCCCTGTCCGTGGTAGACCTCTTTGAGTATACGCTCCCGGTTGCAGAGCATGGTCATTGCCCGGCGCACCCGGCGGTCGGTAAAAAGTTCGCAGCGCTGGTTGTAGCCTATATAAAAGTAGGCATTGGCAAGATGTTTGACCCGCCGGAACTTTTCTCCCGGCTGCAGGGGGTGTTCCGCAGATTTGCTGCCGGTGGTCATAACCTTGGCGGCAAAGGGCTTCCGGTTGGCGCGCTTGACCCATTGCTCGGCAGAGATGCTTAACATATCCAGCTTGCCGGACAAAAGCATTTGCAAGCGGGTGTTGTCGGCTTTGACCACTTCCAGCACCCGTTTTCTGATCCGGGGAGCGATGCCCAGAGCGTTGCCGAAGTAGTTGTCGAACCGCTCCAGAATAAAGCGCTGGTCTTTTATATGTTTGACAAGTTTGTAAGGGCCGCAGCCCACGATCATATCGTTGCGTTTGTAATCGTCGTTGAATTTTGCGGCGTCGAATTTGCCGTTTGGCATGTAAAAATGCCGGGGCAGCGGAATCAGCCCCAGGCTCATTTCCAGCATCCGGAAATATTCGTTTTTCCACACCAGTTCCAGCTCGTAATCCCCCTTGGATCGGATGCTTTCCAGATCCTGAAAATAACTGCGCAATGCCCCCGCATTCACTCCGGGGTCGCGGATAACATTTACATAAAAAACAAAATCATGGGCCGTTACCGGTTTTTCCGGCACGAATTTGCCGCTCTCGGGATCGGTGAAACTCTGCCACAAAACATTTTTGCGCAATTTTATATTGATGGTTTTGCCGTCAGGCGATACACTCCACGTTTCAGCGATCAGCGGCACAAATTTTTCGGGCCGGGCAAAGCTCCGTGCGCCCAGTGGGGCGGTACACATGCCGATAATGCTCTGGGCGGCAGCTTCGTTGCCGGTCACGGGGTTGAGCGAGCCTACGTCGGAGGCTATGGCGGTACGCAGTTCGCCGGATACGGCAATGCTGCTGTCGGGGAAGTATTGAGCAAGTTCGCTGGTTTCCGCCGTTGGCAGAACTGCAGTTTTCTGCGGAGCGGAGAACCCCTGTTTCATGGCTTCAAGCTCTTTATGCAAAGCGGCTGTCGCCTGACGGTTGCGGTCCAGAGCTTTGGTTATGCTGATGCCGAAAAATACCACCGCTGCCAGCAGCAATATTTGCACGATCAATTCAAGATTGCTCTTTTTTGCCATAAATCACACTCCTTTTGGCTGCAATATGCCCGGCGGGGGGAGCTTATTGCTGCGAAACCCGGTAGAGCAGTGCCGCTCCCAACGCTTGAAAGACCAGATTGGGCAGCCAGATAAGATATTGCGGATAGATCGCCGGCAGTATGGTCAGCGACTCGATCACAACAATGGACAAAAAGAATACTCCGCCCAAAATCACGCTCAAAAACAACCCCACACTGGTTTCGCGGCGGGATGTGCGGATCGCCAGCGGCAGCCCCAGCAGCAGAAACGCTATGGGCGAAAGCGCCAGTGCTATGCGGGAATTCAACTCCACTTCCAGCTCGCAGAGATCCTGTGCGCTGGCGCCGCGTTTACGCATGATCTTGGTGCGGGCAAGGAGCTGGTCGGCGGGCAGGAATTTGGCACGCACCCGCACCCGGTTTTCGTTGATGGCTTTGCCGTAGTCAAAACTGAACTCCAGCTCATCGTTGAAAATCGTCTGCTTGCTGCCGTCGGAAGCATAGGAGCCGATAACGCATTTGTTCAATTTTATGTGCATAAGCATAGCTTCTTCGGTGACCGAGAGTTTGGCGGATTCTGCAAAAATATCTTGCGTAAGGTGCAGTTTGTCGTCAAACATAAATATCTGCACGCCGCGCAGCTGGTCATTGCCGATCTTGTCGTCAATATAGACCACCGCGCCTTCGAACTCGATCTGCTGACCGGGTTCAAAGATCGTCATGGGCTGGGTGGTGGCTGTATCGCGCAGCAGCACCCGCGCCTTGCGGTACATGGGCGGTCCGGCATATACTTGCAGATATAAGCAGATAAAAGTCATAACGATCACAAACAGCAGGAGCGGCGCCACCACTTGCAGCAGCGATACTCCGCACGCCCGCATGGCAGTAATTTCCGAATCTGCCGAAAGCCGCCCGAAAACCACCATTGTTGCCACTAAAATCGACCACGGGATAGTGTAGATCAGCACCTGGGGCATGGTGTAGTAGATGAAAAGGAAAAAGTTTTTGACCGGGATCCCCCGCGCCAGCATTTCCATGACCGCCCCCAATCGGGCGCCCAGCATGGCAAAGGTGAGTATGCCGATAGCCATACAGAAAACGATAAGAAAATCTTTGATAACGTAACGGTTAAGTGTCCACATAATTATTTATCTGCAATATTATCCTCAAAAAAACATTTGTTATATTATACATCGGTAAAGGCTTTTTCGCAAACTTCCGGAACGGTGTCGCAGGTTTTTTTTGCAATAAAAATCAATATTAGTACGTTTCCGGGTTTGAATATTTGTATTTTGATATTAAATTAAGTCGATGTAAAAATGTTTTGTAATTTTCTTTTTGGATAAAAAGGGGTAAAGATGAAAAAGTTCTTTTTGGTTCTACTTAATATCGTGATTTTTCTGGTGCTGGCCGCCGCGGTGGCTTACGGCTGCTTTTACTGTTACGAAAACTGCGCCGATTTCCGGGCGCTCTTCAGCTCCGGCGGCACCGAAGTTCTGGGCAAAGCCGATATCCGGCAGAGTCTGGCTGCCCGCAGTGAACGCGCCGGCATGGTGGCTCTTTACATCTTTACAGGCATAATCATCATCCAGATCCTGGCGCTTTTTGTGGCAATGGCGGTGCTGGGCAGAATTCGCCGCTCCGGCGAAACTGCCGAAGTCAAAATTGCCAAACTTGCCAATGCGGATATTTTTCTGGATCTGCCGCTGTATATCGGGCTGTTCGGTTCGGTTTCCAGCTTTATGGTCATGAGTTTCAGCTCCAGCAGCGGCCAGCTGATCGCCTATTCTTCCACGCTTATCGGGATCATTTTCTGTACGTTCATGCGGGTTTTCCTTCTGTACCCCATGAAGTCCAAACTCATCAGTCAGAGCAAAGCCCAGGGCAATGTTCAGGAGTAAAAGCAAGTGAACAGATCCATCCTTATAGTCATTTGCGACTTTATCATTACGTCGATGATCTACCTTAACGGCGGATTTTCGGCGATCGAGTCGCCATTTCAGGACGGGGGCGGAGCCACCATCGACCGCTCGGCGGTAAATGTGATCATTGCCGAACTGGAAAATCAGCGCGCCGAACTGGAGAAGGCCCGTGCCGAATTGATAAAGAAAGCTGCCGGCGGCCAACAGGCTGCCAAAGATGCCCGGGAAGTCCGTCGGCTCTCCGGCGAACTGGCAAATGTGCGCAGCAAACTTGAATTCATGGAGCGCCGCGCCCGGCTGAACCGGGAAAATGCCGGTCCCCTGACTCCGATGGCATTGCAGAAGGAGCTGGAAGAAGAAATAAGGCAGAAAAATCTTGCCCAGGCACGCTACGAACAAAAGGTCGCCGAACTTGCCGCCAGCAAAGAAAGTCTGCTGCGCAATGACCGCAGTCTGGGTGTTTTGCGCGAACAGCACAACGCCTTGCTCAAAGAGCTTGCCGCCCGCGCCAGTTCGCTGGAAAATACCCAGAACAAACTCTCCAGCGCCACCGGCGAAGTAGCCAAACTTACCGAAAGACTCCACACCCGCGAAGCCGAACTCAAACACCGGGATCTGGAGATCAGGCACCGGGAAAACGATTTGCGATCCGCCCGGCAGGAGATCACCAATGTCCGGTTGACCGCCCAGGGATACCGCAAAAAGATCAGCAATGTGGAAAATGAACTGGCGTTCCTCCGCGGCCGCTCCAATGCCATGGAAAAAGAACTTGCCAATACCCGCGACCGGCTGCTGGCCAGCGAAAAAAATATCAAAGCCAGAGAAATCGAACTTGCCGCCGCCCGTACCCGTTTGGAAAATATGCAGAATGTTCTGAAAAATGCGGTCAGCGATCTTACCGCCGCCCGCACCCGTCTGGCAGGCGAAAGCGCCAGCCGCGAACAGGCGCAGACCCAGCTGGCAAGACTCAAGGGCGACTACAACGCTGTATCGGTAAAATTGCAGAATGCGGAAAAACGCCTCCGCAGCGATGTGCTGACCCGCTATGCCGCCGCCGCAGTAAGGCTCCGCCAGCATGTGCGGGAAAAGCGCCTGCTGGTCGACCGCAAAGAAGATACCGAACTTTATCTGCCGGCAGTGAATATTTACGGCAAAAATTATCTGGTAACGGCGCTGCGTGCCATTGCCGGATCCCGCCAGAACAGCTCGGCATTGAGCGAAGTGGTGGATCTCAAGTATCTTACCAGTGCCGCCAATGGGGGCAGTCAGGCTCCGGAATACCGTATCAGCAACCCCATATTGATCGAAAAATCCGATTGCCGGGTGGCGCTTATGCAAATCGACACTCCGGCGGTCAAGCCCCTGACTGTTCTGACCAAAGATGCACTCAAACGCCGGGGGATCCAGGATCTTTATTTGTTCAAGGCAAAATCATTCGGCAAAGACAGTACCATACTGGACAGCCGCTGTTCCATGAGTTTTGAAAGCGACGACGATTACCTTTATATCCGCAACGGCGCCCGGGTTTCCAGCGAACTCAAAGCCGAGATCGGCGATCTGGTTCTGACCAAACAGGGCGAACTTGCGGCAGTGGTCGTGGCGCTGGAAAATTATGATTTTGACCGTCAGCAGGAAGCCCGGTGTTTTGTTTTCAGCCAGATGCCGGATATTCAGATGCTGCCGCAGATAAGAGTCAGTAAATCACCGGATCAGAAGGACTACCGGGATTTCAGCGACAAGCTGAATTTCTTCCTGGAACAAGCCGCGCCGCTTAATGCCAGAAAACGGCGCCGCTGATCCGGAGCATAAATTGCAAGGGGAGATCCCGCAAGCTGCTGCCGGAAACGAGGGCAGACTTGCGGGATCGTGTTTTGAGGCGATTTTGCCTCTGTTATAAAAAAGTCAGTATAGACAAAGGGGAATTATGGATTTGGAAAACAGCGATCAGACCGTCAAGGAGTTTCTGCAAACTCAATTTGATGAACTGACCACTACGGGCGGACAAACCCGGATCGAAGCACCGCTGGCAGACAGCGCCGGCAATGAGATCTCGCCGGAAGCCATCCAGCAGATGCTGGGGACCGAAAGCGAGCCGACCATCGGCAGATTGCAGGATATGACCACTATCGGGCTGGGGGGCATCGGTGCGGTCTTTTCTGCCCACGATCCCACATTGCACCGGGAAATCGCCATCAAGATCCTGCGGCCGCATTACCGCAATCAGCTGGATTATGTAACAAGTTTTATCCGCGAAGCACGCATTACCGCCCAGATCGACCATCCTAACGTTATTCCGGTACACCGGTTGGGGATGTTTGACGATGCGGGGGCGTATTTTACCATGAAACGGGTCAAAGGGGTGACTCTGGCGCAAATATTGCGAAAACTCCGGGAAAATGACCCGAAAATCCGTAAGATCTACACCCGGCAGCGTTTGCTGGAAATCTTTGTATCTATTTGCAACGGTGTGGCATTTGCCCACAGCAAAGGGATCATCCACCGTGATTTGAAGCCCGCCAATATCATGGTGGGGGACTACGGCGAAGTGTTTATTGCCGACTGGGGGCTGGCGCTCTACCGTGCCGAAGATGATACATCTCACAGTACCCGCCGGATCAAGCTGGGGGAATTGCCCGAAGAAAAACTCCCCCAGGAGCAGACTTCCAAAATCAGCGGCACCCCCGCCTTTATGGCGCCGGAACAGGTCGCCGGCAAAGACGAGGATCTCGATGCCCAGACCGATGTATACGCTTTGGGTACGATCCTTTACAGCATCCTGACCTGGGAGGCTTCGCCGGTGGAAAATGTTTCCACCGTAACCGAGCTGATGCGCAAAGTTGCCCAGCACAAAATATTGCGTCCCCGGCGGCGCGCGCCTAAACGCAAGATCCCGTATGAGCTGGAAGCCATCACCCTCAAGGCGATGCATCACAACAAGAGCCGCCGTTACGAAACGGTCATTGCCCTGCTGTCTGATGTGCGTAACTATCTGGCCAAATACCCGGTGTCGGCATATTCGCCGTTGCCGCTCTACCGTTTTTACAAATTCATCCGCCGCCGTCCGCTGGTGCCGGTGACGCTGCTGGCAGCCATGATGACGCTGGGGGGGTGGCATCTGTCGGAGCTTATCAATAATCACTTGGAAGCCCGCTCGCTGTTGCAGATAACCCAAGGTCTGCTGGAGGATTGTGACAGCGCCCGGAAACGCGCTTTGAGCAACCGGCGTAAACTCAATGCAGTTTTTACCCGAACCGGAAAAACCGAAATTTACGGAACTGCCGCAACTCTCAAAAGCGGTTTTCTGCGGCACAGCAACGAGTTTGCAGTTGCCTGCAACAATTCGTGGGAAATGCTGAACAAACTGCTGGCGCTCAAGCTGGATAAACAGCAGGCAGCCAAACTCTTTTCCCGGCTTTTCACCATGCAGATACAGTTTGCCAACTCTATTGGGAACGAAACTTTGCTGAACCAGACCGGCGAAAGGTTGTGGCAGCTGCCGCCGGAGATCACCAGCGAGATCTTTACCAAGAGTCCGGCACTTGCCAAACAGTTTATCTTGCTCAAACAGGACCGGGGCGAGCTGAAGATCAAAACTTCCGATCCGGCGATCAAATTCAGTGCCGCCAGATTAAAGGACGAAAAACCGGAACAGGCGACCGAAAATAATGCGGAAGTTTTTGTAAAACTGCAAGCTATGCCGGCAGTCAACGAGCTTAAATCCGGCGAATATCTGATCATAGCCCAAATGCCGGACAAGCGGGAACTGCGCTTCCCCATAGTGATCGAGCGCGATAAAGTGGAAGTTATGACCTTTGATCCCCCGAAAGAATTTCCATCGGGCATGGTCTATATACCGGAGGGTAATTTTATTTTTGGCGACAAAACCTTTGACGACCTCTATATACGCATGAGGTTGCCGGCATACTTTATATCCCGCTACGAAGTGACTTTCAAGGAATATCTGGAGTTCTGGAAAAGCCTGCCCGCTGCCGAACGCGAGCCTTTCCGCGCCTACGTCGATGCGCCCGAAAAGCAGGGGCGCAAGCTTATGCCCTTGTGGGATGATGCCGGCAAATTGCTGGCGCCCTACAAGCCAAATATGCCGGTGATCGGTGTAACTTACGAAGCTGCCGAAGCATATTGCCGCTACATGAGCAAAAAGCATAATTTGAAATACCGGCTGCCCACCGCTCTGGAATGGGAAAAAGCCGCGCGGGGTGTGGATGGCCGCGAATATGTCTGGGGAGATCAATTCAAAAAAGATTACGCCTGTATCGGCGGTAACCGATCTCTGCCCGAAGAAATCGGCTCGTTCCCCAAAGATCGTTCGATCTACGGCGTTTACGATCAGGCGGGCAATGCCCGCGAACTGGTGATAAATCCCGGCGGCGATGCGCAGTATTATACCTCCAAAGGGTCGAGTTTCAAATACTCCCAACGCTTTGCCAGACTTTCTTCGCACGTCTATGCCAGCAACCTCTCCGATGTGGGGTTCCGCTGCGTAATAGAAATACCCCGGAATAAGCAGTCGGCAAAACGCTGACGGCCGATGGCATACGATATAACGTGGCGGGCTTGCAACATGGTGCAGGCCCGCCGGGCGCGGTTGTTCTGTCAGATTTTTGTGCTGCTTACGCTTGTTTTTTCAGCAGCATTTGGGGTTTCTGCGGGCGGAAACAACTGCAGAGCTGCTGATTTTTTACGGGTTCAACCGGATCGCTGAAGTCGATGGTCCACACATCGCGGAAGATCCCGTCGGCTATATAACTGCGGATCTCCAGCACATCATCGCTTTTCCACGCGGCGCTGGCAAAAACCGGATGCACTTCCCGGTCGGTCAGGCGGAAGAGCGAAAACGCAAATTTGCCGAAGCCCGCCCGCAGCTGTTCCGTGCCGTGGGGCCCGGCAAAAGTCAAAGTGCAATCTTCAGTGCCGAAACAGATCTGGCAGCTTTGCACTTTTTGAGCGTTTTCGGCAAATTTATAGTATACGCTTTTTCTGCGTTTGGTTATATCGCCTTGCACACAAGGTATTTGCATGTTACTGCAAAATTCAGATAATTCAGCTTGTGCTGCCGTATCTTCCGGCAAAGCATGGTCGGCGAGCTGGGGTATGAGTTCTTCCCAGATGGCAGTCAGGATATCTTGCATATTACCTATACAGCTGGTAACGGCTATGGCAATATCCTGTTCGGGCAGCATAACGGCATATTGTCCGGCGGCGCCGTCGCCCCGGTAGCCGTAGCGGGAGAGCCAGAACTGGTATCCGTAGCCGAGTTTCCAATCCGGCGCGGCATTTTTGGAGTTGTCGGCATGGAAACTGACCGCTTCGGCAAGATAGTCTGCCGGAAGGAGCTGTTTGCCCTGCCAGCAGCCCTTGTTGAGTATGAGCTGGGCAAATTTTGCCAGATCCCGGGTGGTCAGATAAAGCCCCCAGCCGCCGCAGTTGATCCCCTGCGGACAGCACTCCCAGATGCCGGGGGCAATTGCAAGGGGTTCAAAGAGCCGGGGCATAAGGTATTCGCGTACATTCTGACCGGTAACCTTGGTTATTACCGCCGAAAGCATGTAGGTTGCTACCGAGTTGTAGGTAAAGGCGGTGCCGGGTTCGGTATCCAGTTTGGTTGCCAGATAACATTTGCGCCAATCGTCGCAAGTCCAGAATTCCGGAAGTCCGGTGGGGCAGCTCAAATGGCCGCTCTGCATGGTCAAAAGGTTTTGCAGAGTAACTTTGCGCATACGTTCATCAGTGATGCAGCACTCAAATTCCGGAAAAAAACTGACAAGTTTATCGTTGATATCCAAAAGTCCTTCGCTTTGGGCAAGACCTATGGCGCAGGAGGTAAAACTCTTGCTCAAAGAAAAAAGCTGATGCGGCACATTCTGCCGGTAAGGTGCCACATAGGCTTCCAGACAGACTTTGCCGTGGCGCATGAGTATGATGCTGTTGATATATTCCAGCTTGCCCAGGCGTTTCATAAGTTTAAACAGTGTTTGAGAAGCGATCCCCACGCTTTCGGGGGTGGTGTGCAAAAATGTATCCATAATCAAAAACCTCTTTTTAAAAATATTTTATTGACAAAATATACTGCTATTCGGGTGTAATTTCAAATGATCGCCCGCATAAAATGCCCGGTTCAGGTCAAAGTCTGCGCATCCATATCCAAATAAAGATCTACGGATTTTTTCCACACTTCGTGCAGCACCAAATGCCGGAGCATCCGCCTGATCTGCGAAATCTTTTCGCCCCGGAAAGTGGCTATGTAACGGTATTTGCCTTTGATCCGCGCCAGCGGCGCCGGTGCCGGTTCCACGGCGACAACCTCTTCGGTGCAATAGGGTTTGACCTTGTTGAAAACCGCGTTTATCACTTCGACCACATCATTTTCGTTTTCGCCCCGGGCGTAAAGGGCAATCAAATGCCCGAAGGGCGGATATTGCAGGATTTGCCGCACCGCCGAATCATATTCGTAAAACGCCGGAAAATCCTGCGCCACGGCGTAGCGGATAACATCGTTATAGGGGCTGAAAGTCTGAATTATCACTTCGCCGTGTTTATCGCCCCGTCCGGCACGGCCCGCAACTTGGGTCAGCAGCTGGAAAGTCCGCTCGGAGGCCCGCACATCGGGGATATTCAACCCGCTGTCGGCATTGATGACTCCCACTAAAGTAACGTTGGGGAAATCCAGCCCTTTGGCGATCATCTGCGTACCGATAAGTATATCCAGCTCGCCCCGGCGGAACTTTTCCAGCGTTATTTCGTGGCTGTCGGCACTGCGCATGGTGTCGGAATCCATCCGCTCGATCCTTGCATAAGGGAAAATGCGTCTGGCGGCTTCTTCGATGCGTTCTGTGCCCACGCCGTGGAACTTCAATACCTCGCTGTTGCATTGGGGGCAATGCACCGGTGCCGGAGCGATCCTGCCGCAAAGTCCGCAAGTGAGCATCTGGCGGCTTTTGTGATAGATGTAGGCTTTGGAGCAATCGGGGCACTCGGCGACCCAGGTGCATATATCCTCCGGGCAGGCAAGTTCCCGGGCAAAGCCCCGCCGGTTCAGAAAGAGTATCACTTGCTCTTTCAAACGCAAGCGGTCGTGGATGGCTGTAACCAGCTCGGGAGTAAAAAGCGAACTGTTTTTTTCGTGATTTTCTCTGGCTCTTGCTTGAGCCAATGCCAGATCAACCACCTTTACTTCCGGCAGGGGAGAGTCTTCGGCGCGGTGCTGTAAAGTCCAGAGTTTGTATTTGCCGTTCAAAGCGTTGTAATAACTTTCCAGCGAGGGGGTGGCACTGCCTAAAATCACGGCGGCATTTTCCAGTTTGCCCCGCATTACTGCCACATCTCTTGCTGAATAGCGGGGGGCTTCGGACTGTTTGTAGGAGTTTTCGTGTTCTTCATCGACTACGATCAACCCCAGATTTGCCAAGGGGGCAAAGAGTGCCGACCTTGCCCCGATGGCGATTTTAGCTTCCTGTTTGTAGATTTTCTGCCACTCTTCCCGCCGCTCGGCATCGCTCAAACGGCTGTGCAGAACTGCCAGCGCATTGCCGAACCGGGCGCGGAACCGCCGGACAGTTTGGGGTGTAAGCGAGATTTCCGGCACCAGCACGATGGCACTTTTGCCCAATTTCAATGCGTGGGCAATGCTTTGCAAGTATACTTCGGTCTTGCCCGAACCGGTTACACCGAACAGTAAACCGGTACGAACCTTTTCTTCTTCGTGGTCAAGGAGATAGTATATACCTTCCAACGCCTTTGCCTGTTCTCCGGTTGGCGTCCGGGGCTGGTCGGGGGCGACCTGGGTTTGAAAACGCTCCCGCCTCGTGGCGGTGGGGTCCACGCTGCCAACTGCAATAAGTTCTTCATCCAAAAGAGCTTTGATCACGCTTGCTCCGGCTCCGCAAGATTGGGTTATCTCTTCGGCGGTGAGGTTTTCCTCCCGGGAGAGGAGCTGTAAAACACTCAAGCGTTTGGCGGCGGATTTGCGGTTGCCGTGGGTGTGAAAATATTCATCGACCTTGCTTTGTTCGCCCAGCACAAACCGACGTTTGCCCCGGTTTGCCGTACCCCGGCGGACGGCTCCCGGCAGCAGAGCTTTGATGGTTTGTTCGTAACTGCAGCAGTAATAATCTGCCATCCAGCTGCCCAGCTCCAGAAGTTTGGCGGGCAGTTGAGGCGAATTGCTCTTTATGGCAGTAATGGCTTTAAGGGCAAATTTGCTTTGAAAATTTTCTACTTCAGATACGCTCAAAACACAACCGGTGCGGCTGGATTTACCGAACGGTACTTCCACGCGCACACCGGGACGCACCGCCGAAGCCAGCTCCGGCGGCACGAGGTAATCGAACTTTTTATCTAACGAAAGTTCAACAATAACTTTAGCTATAAGCACTTATATCTTCAGCAATCTTCCACCGCCGGCGGCGTGCGGAATTTAAAGCCGTAGCGTTCGTTGTAGTCACGAACTTCTTTTTCGATAGCGGTGGCAAGTTTCAGGGCTTTCAAACCAGCTTCGCCGGAAACTTTGGCTGAAACCACGCTGCCGCTTGCCTGACTGGCTTTGACAGCGGCAATGAAATCTTCCAGCTCCGCTGCCAGAGCGTTCTTTTCGTTGAGGGCAATATCTTTGCGTGCCAAGCCGATGCGGTTGCGTTTGAGCACCACGCCGGAGTGCTTGCCATAGTCCATGGAAAGATAGCAATCTTCCTGAAACACCCGGAATCTCCGCATGGGTTCCTGACTTACCCGGCTGGCGGTCATGTTGGCTACTGACCCATTCTGGAACTTGATACGCACGCTGACGATATCTTCGGTGTTGCCCATGACCGGAATACCCACGGCGTCAAAGTGTTCCACCTCGCTGTCCACCATGGTCAGCACCAAATCTATATCGTGGATCATCAGATCCAGCACCACACTCACTTCGGTCCCCCGGCGGTAGCTGCCCGGCCGCGGCGGCGGATAGTTTGCCAGCCGGTGGGCTTCGATAAACCGGGTGTTGGCTTTGTATTTTTCCAGAAAGTCCATGGCGGGGTTGAAGCGTTCCACATGGCCGACTGCCAGCACCACATTGTTTTCTTTGGCGGCTTTGACCATGGCTTCGGCTTCTTCCACAGTAGCAGCAATGGGTTTTTCCACCAACACATGCTTTTTCATTTCCAGAAGCGGAATGGTCATGGCGTGGTGGAAAGTTGCGGGCACTGCCACGGAAAGCGCGTCGCATTCAGCTGCCAGCTTCTGCCAGGTGTCATAAACTTTCAAACCGAATTCTTCGCCTACTGCCCGGGCGGTGGCGGCGGTGGTATCAAAAATACCCACCACTTCAGCATTTTCACTCAAATTGTAAAGACGGGCATGATGCCGCCCCAACGCTCCGACGCCGATAACGCCGACTTTAAGTTTGTCATTAGCCATAATTATCCCTCTAAATTATAGAATTTACCATTGAATTTATAATAATATAACCACTATTTGGCAAAACTCAAGGATTTTTCTTTGCAAGAATGACTTTTCCGGGTTATATTTACACATATATTGAAATTTTGTTAATA
>JAFVQX010000054.1 GCA_017504585.1 Lentisphaeria bacterium | reverse complement strand
TCCGGCTTGACCGGGCCGCCGTTGCCGTGATAAAATTTTGCCAGATTATATGCCGCCGCCCGATCTCCGGCTTGTGCGGCTTCGCTCCACAACGCCGCAGCTTTATCCGGATTTTCTGCCACACCACTCCCCATGATATAACAATTACCCAAACGGCGTTTGGCAGGAATATCGCCCTGCTCGGCAGCTTTTTTGTACCAGACAAAGGATTTTGGGGCGTCATAATGTTTTTGGGTGCTGTCGCCGTAATATTCGCCAAGTTTGAATTGGGCTTCAATATTTCCACTTTCAGCAAGTTTGACAGTCTTTGCCAAATCAAGTGCAGCCAGCTTTACGGATATGCACAATATTATAAGTAAGAAAGAGAACTTTTTCATAAAACATCACCTCCGGTATATCATATCGGAGCTAATATAATATCAGAACAGGCTTTTTACAATTTTCCGGGCATAAAAAAAAGCAGCGATCGCTTTGACCGCTGCTTTTTTGTAATCGCACAACTTATTTGTTGAGAGTGATCTCGAACATGCTGCGGATCTGTTTGCCGACGACTTCGACCGGATGAGCGGCCAGAGCTTCGCGGGCGGCGATGAGGTTGGGAGCACCGTTGCCGGCTTCTTCCAGCCATTTCTTGGCAAATTCGCCGTGTTCGATGCGACGCAAGGATTCCTTCATGCGGGCCTTGAGTTCGTCGTGAGGCAGGATGAACGGACCATTGCTGTATTCGCCCCATTCGGCGGTGTTGGAAATAACGGTATTCATCTTCTGGATACCGCCTTCATAAATCAGGTCAACGATCAGCTTGGCTTCGTGGACGCATTCAAAGTAAGCCATTTCGGCGGGATAACCGGCTTCGATAAGAGTTTCGAAACCACATTCCATAAGGTCGACCAGACCGCCGCAGATGACGTTCTGTTCGCCGAACAAGTCTTCGTAGGCTTCCTGCTTCATGGTGCATTCCAGCACGCCGGCGCGGGTCAGACCCAGAGCCTTGGCCATGGCCAGAGCGATGTCGCGGGCATTGCCGGAAACATTCTGATGCACGCTGATCAGACCGGGAACGCCGAAACCTTCAACAAAGCGGCGGCGCACTTCGGTACCGGGGCTCTTGGGAGCGACCATGATCACGTCCACATCGGCGGGGGGATTGATCACGTCAAAAGCATAGGCAAAACCGTGGGAGCAGGAGAGAACCTTGCCAGCGGTCAGACCGGCTTTGATTTCGTTGGTGTAAACAGTGCCGTGCATTTCGTCGGGCAGCAGGATGTGGATGATGTCGGCAGCTTTGGCAGCTTCGGCAACGCTCATGACCCGCATACCGTCGCGGGTGGCGGCGTCAAAAGATTTGCCGGGACGGATACCGATGATGACCTGCACACCGCAGTCACGCATACAGAGAGCCTGGTTGCGGCCCTGGGCACCGTAACCGATAATGGCAACAGTCTTGCCCTGCAACGCATCAAAGGTTGCAGCATTGTCGTGGATGAGTTCCATGATAAAACTTCCTTTTATTTTTTAAGGTTTTTTGGGAAAAAACATTCTGATTAAATACAGTCAAAACAATTAAATATAACCTCGTCAGAGAAAAATGCAAGTAAAAGAGCATTTATTTAGATAAAAAAACTTGATTTTACGCCGTCATTATGCTATATTAACCAAACAGACAAGCGAGTGTAGCAAAACGGTTATGCCCTGGCTTCCCAAGCCAGTCACGCCGGTTCGACTCCGGTCACTCGCTCCATTTTTGGTATTCAAGGCTCGGAAGTGTTACTGCCGGGTCTTTTTTTGAGCAATTTTTTCAAACGGGATGCGGCATTATGGATGAACTTTTGAAGGTGGTCGGCTCGATCAACAGTTATCTCTCGGATTATGTACTTATTACTTTGCTGGTGGGTGCCGGGGTCTACTTTTCCATCCGCACTAAATTTGTGCAAGTTCGCTGTTTCGGCGAAGGGTTGCGCAAGGCTTTCGGCAACTTTTCACTGCACGGCAAAAACAGCAAAAACGGTTTGAGTTCTTTTCAGGCTCTGGCTACGGCTGTAGCCGCCCAGGTGGGTACCGGCAATATCGTCGGAGCTTCGGGGGCGATCCTGGTCGGCGGCCCCGGCGCGATATTCTGGATGTGGCTCATTGCATTTTTCGGCATGGCAACGATCTATGCCGAAGCAGTGCTGGCTCAAAATACCCGCATACAGGATGCTGACGGCGTCTTTCACGGCGGCCCGGTGTACTACATCAAAAAGGCTTACCCCAACGCTTTCGGTAAATTTCTGGCAGTCTTTTTTGCCGTAGCATTGACCATTTCGCTGGGTTTTATGGGCTGTATGGTGCAAGCCAACAGCATTGGAGAAACCTGCCGGAACGCTTTTAATGTGCCGACTTGGGTGGTGGGGTTGATAATTGCCTCGGTGGCAACATTCATCTTTATCGGCGGCATCAAACGCATTGCCAGCGTTACAGAAAAACTGGTGCCGCTGATGGCGATCATCTATCTTGTCGGCGGGTTGATAATATTGGCGATCCGTATAGAGTATTTGCCCCAGACATTCGGTTTGATCTTCAAATACGCTTTTTCGCCGGATGCTCTTATTGGCGGCAGTTTCGGTTACGCTCTTAAAGCCGCGATCAGTCAGGGGGTCAAGCGCGGACTCTTTTCCAACGAAGCGGGTATGGGATCCACGCCCCACGCTCACGCCGCAGCTCATGTGGCAAAGCCCCACGATCAGGGAGTGGTTGCCATGGTGGGGGTCTTTGTGGATACAGCGGTGGTTTTGACCATGACCGCCTTGATCGTTATATCCACGCTCTACACCGGCAATGGCGTGCTGGCAAATGCCACGGGGGCAAATTATGCAGAAATCCTTGCTGCCAGCGGCTTGACCAAAACCAATTTAGTGCAGCACGCGGTGGCAAGTGTCAGCAGCGAAAATATCGGGAACATCTTTGTAGCAGTAAGTTTGTTCTTCTTTGCCTTTTCCACGATCATCAGCTGGAACTATTTCGGCAAGATCAACTTTGAATATCTTTTCGGCCGCAAAGCAGTGATGGTTTACAGCATACTGGCAGTACTTTCCATATTCTGCGGAACTTTGATGAAAAACGATCTGGTGTGGGAACTTCAGGATATGTTCAACCAGCTTATGGTGCTGCCCAACATTCTTGCCTTGCTTGCCCTTTCGCAACTGGTTATAAAAGCCGCCAAAAAGCAGAAGTGATACCGCATCTTTCAGAATATTGCCCAAGCTCACCTGACCAGACAGCATTCTGCAGGATGATCGATCTTGATCTTGCCTGACTTGTCGGCTTCCACCGCGATAACGCCGTAAGGCACAGGCAGTGAACCTTTGACATATCCGAGATCGCCCAAATCCGGCTTAACGGTAAATCTTTTTCCGCCGGGAGCCAGAAATTTTATCCCCAGTATCCGTTCAGAAAGGAATGGTGCCGGCCCGCAGCTCCAGCCGTGGCTCAAGCTGTGCCGCAAACCTTTATAGCAATAATTTCCGTAACTTTGATGCACATCGACTTTGCCGGGAACGGGCAGTTCATCGATCCTGCCGGCATTTTTCAGCCAGGTTATATCAAAATCTTCCCAGAAGCTGGTTGCCCCCAAATCGAGCATCCCGCCCCAGTACTTTCTGATAAGCTCCAACGCCGGGATCGTAGATTTTGCCTGCAAAACATAGTATCCGTAAAAAGTGCTTACATCGTTATAAGGATCTTTTTCAAGCACATTGCTGCAATCTTTCAATCCGGTCAGGGTCTGAAGTGCCGCCGGAGCTTTGCGGAGCGTATCCGGAACCTGATAAGTCTGCATCAGCTGCATAGCCTGAAGAACTGACCGATCATCCACTTCAAGCTCCTCCAGCAGCTTGGCTCCACAGTCAAGCATCCAGTACAAAAGAGCCTGCAATCCAACATGTTTGGCAACCGGATCATCTTCGTTGGGCCAATCGAGAAAACGCCGTTTCGGCAGCTTCTCACAGCCGTCAGCGGCTACAAAAGTGCTGAAAAGCCTTACCATGGAAACTATATAATCAGCATGCTGCTTGAGGAAGTCCCGGTTGCCCGTTGCCAGATAGTACTCCCACAAACTTATGATAAACCAGCAGTTGTAGCTGTAAAATTTACCGTTCATGGGACTGCCGGACGGAGTCTGACGGATCAAAAATTCCAAACTTCTGCGAATGATATCTGTATTGCTGAAAGCACAAAGAACGCCCTTCATTTCCGGATGCAGATCGCCCATCCAGACGATACGGTCGCGTTTGGCTCCGTCGTAAAGATAATCCTGCATGCACAAATGGACCGTGCGGACAGCAGTTTTCCAGATATTATTGAGACGCTCATCGGATGACTCAAAACTTCCGACCAACTCCAGATCAAGTTCCAGAGCAACAGCCATAACATTCTGAATATTCAGTGCGATTTCACCGGTATTGGTTATTTCCACAAAGCGGAAAACGGTGTTGCCGTATTCGAGCATACCGCAGAACGGCAGCTCAAGCTCGGCAGTTTTGCGTGATGAATCCTGATTGGATTCATTGATCGCTTCGCTGACGGATTCGCCGAATTTGAGACGGATCTTCCCCGGAGTAACAACATTGTTGACCCGCACCCCGCCGTGGAGAGCTCTGCCAAAGTCCAAAAGCAGTGATCCGCCGGGCTGTAAAACGGTCATTACCGGCAGATAATGTATCACGGTCTGATACTCTCTGTTGCCGATCAGCTGCAAAGGATTTTCTGCAAGTTCAGAACGCAAAACCCGTTTTACAGGCACATAAAATCTCGTGCGTTCATCGCGGATATCTTCAGAATGTAATCGCATATATTTATCTTATTTGGCTGTAACTTTTATATTGCGGAACTGTACTTTACCGGTCATATTGCGGAAAAGTATATAGAAACTCATAGATTTGATCTTGCGTTGAGTGGGAATGACCAATTCTGCTTTTTCCCAATCGTGTGTGCCGGTTTTAAAAGAGATACGCTTACCAAACATGGGTTTACCTTCAACAAACCTGATATCAGCATAAAGGCAGTAATTTGCATTCGGATTGCCGACAACATTTTCGGCACGGCTTTCACCGGAAATAGTAATCGTTGTGGCAGGTTTTTTCATCAGAAACGACTGATAAAAACCACCGTGCTGACCGGCTTTGTTTTCGATGGTAAAAATACCTTTGCTGAAGCTTTGAGTCCCGCGGGTCTCCGCTTTACCGTACAATCCCCAGCGATTGGAGAGAATGTTTTCTTCTGCAGCAATGGGTTCTGCACCAAAAGTTGCGATTGCACTGACTGCCATGATTGCGATCGTGAGGAGTTTTTTCATTTTTCAAACCGTTCTGTTAAAAGTTGAGTTAAACATCAATATAAATAATTGTTAGTGTAGCCTTCCAAAAGTATCTTGCGTTTTACAGCACCGTCTATCAGCATAGCAGAACGCAGCATTACTTCGGCATGACCGTCGTAATAACCTACATTCAATGAACTGCCCTGATCGTAATACTTATAATCATTGCTTTCGTACACTGTCCCGGCACCTCCATGACGCAATGCTGCTGTATCAATAACTTTACCGCTGACTTTAGCGTTGAGGGCTGAAATTTTGAAATTTGTTTTCACCGGACTATCCATAAGCAGCAGAGCCTTGGAAGCATCTTCCACACTGCTTTCGGTGCGGCAATGCCATGTAGCATCACCGGGTATACCGGTAAAACAGAGGTTTATTGCATAATGCCCGAACTGAAAAAAACCAACTCCGCCCAGATCGCAAGATTCAGAGGGACAGACAAAAACTTTGGCTCCGTCCTTATTGGCTCTGCCCAGCTTGGTGCCGGTATAATCATTGAATTGTCCGCCGAAAACCCATGCCGCCACATGCCCGGTCCATGCCCCGGAAGTACCTTCAGTGGTTGAGGGGATCACACAACCGCCGTTATCAAAAGAATAAGCTAAACACCCCAATGTAAGTTGTTTTATATTGCTGAGGCAGCTGCTGGTGCGTGCCCGCTCTCTGGCAGCAGAAAGTGCCGGCAGCAGCATAGCTGCCAGGATTGCGATAATGGCGATTACGACCAGCAGTTCGATCAAGGTGAATTTTTTCATTTTCATACATCCTTACATAGTTGATTATTTATTGATTGTAAAAAGCCAGGTCCCGGGACCGGTACTGACAACTTCAATGGCACTGGCTTTATAAGTTTTCCCACTGAATTGCTCGGTAACGGTACAGTTTTTATATTCTGCGGGCAGCTCGATCTTATATTTCCCCACTTTACCGGTGTGGAACATGAATATATGGTTATGTCTGCGAAAATAATTGTCCGCCGGAACATAGGCGTGCATTCCAACTGCCGTAAACAGTTCCCGCCACGCAGAACTGTTGCGGGGAATTTGATCGACAAAGTACATATTTGCTTTACTTTCAAGAGTTTTCCGGTAAATATTTTTGCAAATCTGAACTGCAGCTTTGTCTTTGCAGATCACCCGGGGGGCAACTCCGCTGCCGGCAAGTTTTATACCGGCAAGTTCACTCATTGCGGCATCGGAAAAACCATTTTCAGTAATGCAGCCCGGAGCGATCAGCCAAACGGCATTGGTATGGGGTTGGCGGGTTTTCTTCATAAGTTTGGCACGCTCTTCAGCAGTAGGAGCAAAACAGGAGAGGAAAATCACATTTTTATAATCTTTGGAGCTTGCCAGATAATCCTGCAAAGTCAAAATCTCAAAAGCCATTCCTGAACGCAAGCTGTGGATCGGGCCCAAAGCAAACAGATTAAACATCAGCGGGGTTAGTTTTTTGGCACCATCCCGGTAAAGCCGGTCGTAATAGTTTACCACCACGGCACTGTCAAGTCGGGATTCCGACGGGATCACGCCTAAATTCCGCACGACTTTGATACTTTCAGAAAGTGCATCAAGTACATCTTTATTATCAAAAGCGTGCGGGCGGCTGCCCCGTCCACGCATAGGATCGGTAAGCTGAATGGCACTGTTGTCAAAAATATGATTGCAGTAATTTCGGCGGGTACACATGATCGACTCAAGGGCACTTCTGGTGGCATATGCTTCGGTTATACCCGGCAGAAAATGATAGCGGGAATCATCGTCGATAGTTACCAGTTTCCCGTAACGCTTGAAAGAAGCCGGAATGGCTCGGTGGTGATATGTTCCGCCTGCCTGACGGCATGAGGGCGAATAATAAGACGGATTGCTGAGAAAGTCGATATATGGACTGCTTAAAACCTTATCCACCAGTATATTTGCCCCTTCCGGAGTATGCCCGGTGAATATGTACCCGTAGTAAGCCCCGCAAAGGCGGTCGGGGAACTCTTTTTTCAGCTCGGCAGACCAGAGTAAAAGCAAATCGGCTATCGTTTCCTGCAAACAGTACGAAAAATCGATATATTTGCGGTTTTTCACCGGATCCAGCAACGAAGCATTGTTGGTGCGTTCTGCTGTTGTTGGCGGCTTGGCGGTGGCAAAAGTTACATTTTTTTCGCCCCAGGCTTTTTGCAAAGCAGCTTCGGTTTTATATTTCCGGGCAAGATATTTGCGGAATTCCCGGGTCATCGCCTTGCCGGTATCCGGAGCCTGAAACATCCCGAAACAGTGCCATTCTGTGTAGATACCCCAGCAGGAACGGAACCCGATCACCCGGTTTTTCCATGGCTGACTTTTTATATATTTGGAGAGCCCGCGAATAGCTTTAAGGGTATCCTGCCGATAGACCTTGCTGGCAGCCGAAGGCCGCAAAGCCCTTCCCTGATATTCATCAAGCAATGTATCAACAGCTCCGGCGGCATATTGGATATTCTCATCGGGATGAGCCTTGCTCCAGGCTATAGCAGTCCCCATGCGAATATTTATCAATATTTTTGCATTGGGCACCAAAGTAAGCAACCGGGTGATCTTTTTGTTCAAGCTCCTGAAATCGTAATTGCCTGCCCCTTTGACCAGAATTTCCGGAGAAACTGTAACCTGAAAGAAATCAAAACCGATTTTTGAAGTCTTCAATATAATATTATCGCCCCACATATTGCCGGCATCGCCGCCGCAAAGGTTCCATAATACCGGATGCTGCTTGCCGTTTATCAAGATCATGGGGGTGTTGCCGCGGTAGACTATCCTGACTTTCGGGGCTGCTTCTTTTTCCAGACCGGCGGGCAATCTGTTGGCTGCAGCGATTTCGGAATCATACTTTTTCTTTTCTGCTTCGGTGGTAAAATCATCCACATAATAACCGTAATTTGCCCATGGTGCGGCGGTACAGTCGCCCATTGTTCTGGCAGCTTTCCACCGGGAGTCATCAAACGCCACAGTATGCCAGTCGGGGTATTTTACTCCGGAAGCCTTGACTGATTTATCACTGTGGACAGTGATTTTTTTGCCGGAAGCTAATTCGATTTCGCCCAAAAAGATCATCCCGCTGGGACCGAAAGCATTTTTCAACTCAAAGGCTATTACATTTTTACCTTTTTTCAGATAGGTGGAAAAATTTTCCGCATTGGTCTTTCTGCCGTTGATAAACAGAAAACCTGAATCGTCAAACTTGACATTCAAATAAGCAAAGACGACCTTTTCCGGCAGATCCAGTGTCATGCGGAAATAACTGACCGCATGATTTTTCACCGCTGTATCAGCATTCCATATCCATTGAGATCTGGAGACCGGATCGGGATGAATTATCGCCTGCGGCAAAACTTCCGGATAAATGATCCTGTTCGCGTAAGAGAATATTGCAACTGTTAAAAGAAGCAGTATCAATGATTTTTTGAACATAAAAAAACTCCTGTAAAAATACGATTTTATCATTTTATTTGAAATATACCCGATAAAAACCACTCTGTCTATAACGATTTTTTCAAATAATAGCACGATTTTCCCAAATTGTGATATTATCGCTTATATGGGTTGACTTTTGTAAAAATTGCTGTATAATTATGCAGTTACAATGGAGAATACCCTATGGATCACTTAAAAAACATTGCTCATGTTTCTAAAGGAAAAGCGACTAAATTCCCGCTTTATATAACTTGTATCAGAAATCAGCCGGATACGGATTTTCACAGCCACGAATTTGTGGAGCTGGTGCTTATTCAAAACGGCAGTGCCTCCCATCGGCTGACTTCCGGCGAAACGCCTTTGCAGCGGGGCGATATTTTTGTGATACCCCGGGGAAAATATCACGGCTACCTCAATGGCTCTCAACTCGATTTGATAAACATTCTTTATATACCCGAAATGCTCCCCATGGCACAGCTCGATGCCGCTGCTTTAAGAAGTTTTGATGCATTTTACAAAGGCGTTCCCCACGGTTCAGAGATTTATCCAAGTATGCATTTGCCGGAGGAAGATTTTCAAATCCTGGAAAAAGCAGCTCTGGAGCTTTACGAAGAAAATTCTCAACGGCACAGCGGTTATCAATTCAATATGATGGGATTGTTTATGAACCTTTTGTGCCGGCTCGCCCGACTTTACACCAATCAGCCGGATATCGAAAAAAATGTCGATGAACTGGGGAATGTGATCGCATATATCCACAGCAATTTCCGCAGAAAAATCACTTTGGAACAGCTCTGCCGGACCGCCAATATGTCCCGCAGTTCGCTTATGCGTTCTTTTACCCGTACTGTAGGCGCAGCTCCGCTGCAGTATCAGCTGCAGTTGAGGATATCCGAAGCCATCCAGCTTTTGCTGATCACCCGGAAAAGTCTGGGGGCTATAGCTTTTGAAGTTGGATTTTCTGACAGCAACTACTTTGGCAGGCAGTTCAAAAAAATCACCGGCTGTTCACCTTTGCAGTACCGGAAAAATGCCTGGAAAAGCGATCAATGATTTTCAAAACATAACCTTTGATCTTGCCGGCTGCTTCCATAAGCTTACTTGGTATATAAGAAATATATTGAACTTTTTTACTGTTTTGTACTATCAAAAAGTAAAAAAAATTATTTGGGCCATTTTTGTGATTTGACAATATTTTTTTTAATGCTATATTCAACATTGAAGAACTGACTTATGAATAATATGATTATGAAGGAGATTTTTTATGAAAAAAGTCATTATCGTCATGCTGATCCTGTGTGCCGCAGCTCTGGCGTTTTACGGGATCAGATCCTACCGGGAAAACGCCATTTACAACCAGCCGGGATTCGCCCACGGCAACGGCCGGTTGGAAGCTACCGAAGTAGCCATAGCCTCCAAGCTCTCCGGGCGGTTGGATGCCGTGTATGTCAAAGAAGGCGATTATGTGAAAAAAGGCGACAAACTTGCCCAGATGCAGCTTAATGTGCTGACTGCGGAACTTGCTCAAGCCAAGGCCAAATACTCACAGGCAGTTGCCCAGAAAGCTCAATCAAAGGCTCAAGTGGGCGTAAAACAAAGCGAACTTGTTGCCGCCGAAGCGACCATGAAGCAGAAATTCAGCAGCTTTGACGGTGCAAAAAAACGCTTTGAACGGGCCAAAGAGCTGAAGAAAAAGAACGCCATGTCTATACAGATGTATGAAAATGACGAAACTCACTTTCTGACCACGCAAGCTGACTACACTGCCGCTGCTGCCAATGTTCAGGAAGCCAAAGCTGCTTTGCAGGCGGCTGAAGCCGAAGTGCTGGCTGCCGAAGCCAATATCCAGAGTGCCAAAGCCCAGATCTCCCGGGTTCAGGCAGATATTGATGACTCGCTTCTGGTTTCTCCGCTGGAAGGCCGCATCCAGTACCGCATTGCCGAACCCGGCGAAGTGCTGAATGCCGGAGGCAGAGTGCTGAATCTGGTTGATCTTACCGATGTATATATGACTTTCTTTTTGCCCGAAGGCATTGCCGGCAAAGTCAAGATCGGTGCCGAAGCAAGGATCGTACTCGATGCCATACCTGATACCCCCATACCGGCAACCATCAGCTTTGTTTCCAGCGTGGCACAGTTCACGCCCAAAACTGTGGAAACCAAAATTGAGCGGCAGAAACTCATGTTCCGGGTCAAAGCCAAAATCGCTCCGGAACTGCTCAAGCAGTACATTGACTATGTCAAGACCGGGCTGCCCGGCGAAGCGTGGGTCAAGATCAACCCCGATGCTCAATGGCCGGATTTCCTTAAACTCAAGCGCGAAAGAAAGTCGGAAAAATAATGAAACAGTCAAGTGTTGAACAGAAATTTGCTGTCAAACTTGAGCATGTGAGTTTTTCCTACGGCAAGACGCTGGCGCTGAATGATTTTTCTCTGGAAATAGCCCCCGGTAAACTGGTGGGTTTGATCGGCCCCGACGGGGTGGGCAAATCCACTATGCTTTCGCTGATAACCGGCGCCAGAGCCATGCAGGAAAGCGGCACCATTGAAGTTCTCAATGGCGATATGCGTTCCAAAGAGCATCGCAACAAGGTCTGCCCCAAGATCGCTTACATGCCTCAAGGTTTGGGTAAAAACCTTTATTTTACGTTGACTGTGGAAGAAAATCTGCAGTTTTTCGGCAAGCTTTTCGGGCATAATGCCCAAGAACGCCGCCGCCGGATCGACCACCTTACCCGCAGTACGGGGCTGTATAACTTTCTTGACCGCCCCGCCGGTAAGCTCTCCGGAGGTATGAAGCAGAAATTGGGTTTGTGCTGTGCCTTGATCCACGATCCCGACTTGCTGGTGCTGGACGAACCCACCACCGGGGTCGACCCGCTGGCCAGACGCCAGTTCTGGGATCTGGTGGATAGCGTCCGTGCCATGCAGCCGGGGATGACCGTGATCGTGGCAACTGCCTATATGGATGAAGCTCAAAGGTTTGAGTGGCTTATTGCTATGGATGAAGGCAAAATTCTTGATACCGGCACCCCGGCAGAGATTTTTGCCAAAACCCATTGCGACAATCTGGACGATGCCTTTATCCAGCTTTTGCCGGCGGAAAAGCGATCCGGCCACACCAAGCTTACGGTGCCGCCGCTTCCGGAAAAAGATGCCAATGTTATTGCCATTGCCGCCGATGGTTTGACCAAGCGTTTCGGCAGTTTTACTGCGGTGGATCATGTGTCGTTCAAGATCCGCAAAGGGGAGATATTCGGCTTTCTCGGCTCCAACGGCTGCGGCAAAACCACCACTATGCGGATGCTGACCGGGCTGCTTACGCCCACGGAAGGGACAGCGGAACTTTTCGGCAATCCCATTGAAGCGGAAAGTATGGAAACGCGGCTCAAGCTCGGCTACATGACCCAGCTCTTTTCTCTTTACAACGAGCTGACCATCCGTCAGAATTTGATGCTTTATGCACGACTTTACCGCATTAAAGAAAGTCAGGTCAGTGCCAGAGTAAACGAAATGATGGAACGCTTCCAGCTTATGCCTTACGCCAACGATACACCGGCGGCCCTGCCTTTGGGTATCAAGCAGCGGTTGAGTCTGGCGGCGGCAGTGATCCATCACCCGCAGATACTTATTCTGGACGAACCGACTTCCGGCGTGGACCCGGTGGCACGGGATCTGTTTTGGGAAATGATCATTGAGCTTTCAAGAAAAGACGGCGTAACGGTCTTTATAACCACTCATTTTATGAACGAAGCCGAACGCTGCGACCGCATATCGCTTATGCACGCCGGTCGTTCGCTGGCGTGCGATACGCCGCAAAATCTGGTAAAAGAACGCAGCATGCCTACTTTGGAAGCAGCATTTATTGATTATCTGGAAGAAGCTGACCCGGCATCCAAAGAAAAAATATCGCTGGAAAAAAGTGCCGATCCTGCTGGCGATGCCCCGGAAAAACGCAAATCTCTGTGGAAAAGATTTGCCGAAAGCAACCACCCCAAATTCAGCATCCAGCGGGTGCTTTGCTGCTGCTGGCGGGAGAGTCTGGAGCTTATGCGTGACCCCATACGGGCAACGCTGGCGATTTTCGGAGCATTGCTGCTGATGCTGGTAATGGGCTTTGGTATAAGTATGGATGTGGAAGATTTATCCTTTGCCGTGCTTGACCGGGACGGCAGCGGCTTGAGCAGAAATTACGCGCTCAACATTGCCGGATCACGCTACTTTGTTGAGCAAAAGCCCATCAAAGATTACGATGATCTGGAAAAACGCCTCCGCAGCGGCGATTTGAGTCTGGCCATTGAAATACCGCCAAATTTCGGCAAAGACCTGCAAGCGGGCAAATCCCCGCAGGTGGCATTTTTTATCGATGGAGCCATGCCCTCCCGGGCGGAAACGGTCAACGGATATGTGACAAGTCTGCACAATCAATGGTTACAGGAACAAGCCAGAGAACACGCCACAGCAATACCGGCAAGCACGCTGAATTGTCAGGTGGAGACCCGCTACCGCTACAACCCCGATGTTTTGAGCTTACCGGCAATGGTTCCGGCAGTAATACCATTATTGCTGATGATGATCCCGGCGATTCTGGCAGCGTTGGCGGTGGTGCGGGAAAAGGAGATGGGCTCCATCATAAATTTGTATGTTACGCCCCTTACCCGCAGCGAATTTCTTCTCGGCAAACAGATGCCCTATGTGATGTTTTCCATTTTAAGCTCGCTGATGCTTATAGCTATGGCGGTAACGATTTTTGATGTGCCGGTCAAAGGCAGTGTGCTGGTGCTGCTGATAGCGCTGGTGCTTTACAGCATGTGTTCCACCGGCTTCGGATTGCTGGCATCGTCAGTTACCCGCAGTCAGATAGCAGTCATATTTATGACCATGCTGGGCACCATGCTTCCGGCAGTGCAGTTCTGCGGCATGATCGACCCGGTGACCAGTCAGGAAGGGGCAGGGCGGGTGATCGGTACACTCTATCCCACAACTTACATGCTTTTGATCAGCCGGGGTGTCTTCAATAAAGCTCTGGGATTCCGGGAGCTTTATCCGGAGCTGCTGGCACTTTTGATAACCGTACCCATAGTTATCGGCTGTGGAGTAATGCTTTTGAAAAAACAGGAAAAATAAGATGATGCAAACCTTGAAAAACATATTTTTTCTGGGCGTAAAAGAGCTGCGTGGACTCTTTCGGGACTACATGCTGCTGATCTTGATCGTTTACAGTTTTTCGCTGGGTATCTACATAACCGGCAATGCCACCAATGATACGATCACCAATGCGGCGATCGCCATTGTGGACGAAGATCACTCCCAGCTTTCGGAACGACTCTTTGACGCATTCTTCCCGCCCATGTTCCGCCACGCTGACGAAATCAAACTTGAGGAGATCGATCCGGCAATGGATGCGGGGAAATACACCTTTGTATTAGTGATCCCCAGTGAGTTTGAAAAAGATGTGCTTGCCGGCAGAACGCCCACCATTCAGCTCAATATCGATGCTACACGCATGTCGCAGGCCTTTTCCGGCGGCGGATACATCCAGCAGATAATCAATAAAGAAGTAACCAGCTACCTTAAATCAAGCACTCCCGCTGCTCTGCCTGTGGAAACGGTTGTCCGGAACCGCTACAACGCCAACTTGACCCAAAGCTGGTTCAAAGCCGTTATGCAATTAGTCAGCAATATAACCATGCTGGCAATCATCCTGACCGGAGCGGCATTGATCCGGGAGCGGGAAAACGGTACTTTGGAACACTTGCTGGTAATGCCGGTAACTGCCTTTGAGATCATGTTTTCCAAAGTGTGGTCAATGCTGCTGGTGGTATTGGTCGCCTCGATAATTTCGCTGGTGGTGGTGATCATGCAAATGATGCATGTGCCGGTCAACGGCTCGGTGTGGCTCTTCGGCTGCGGTGTGGCACTGCATTTGTTTGCAGTGACTTCGCTGGGGATCTTTCTGGCATGTGTGGCACAAAATATGCCCCAGCTGGGAATGCTTCTGATATTGGTGCTGCTGCCTATGCAGATGCTTTCCGGCGGCTCAACGCCCATGGAAAGTATGCCCGTTTGGGTGCAGAATGTTATGCAAGTAGCCCCCACCACCCATTTTGTGGAGTTCTGTCAGGCGATCCTGTTCCGGGGAGCCGGGATCGAAGTGGTGTGGAAGCCGTTTTTGAAACTCTTTATCATAGGCGCGGTTCTGTTTGCCTTTTCGCTGCGCCGCTTCCGCCGGAGCGTGGCTTCGTAAAATAATTTTCAGCCAGATCGCGGCGGTGGCGCCGCAGAAAAAGATCGGGGCTGCAGCTGACCTTATTTTAAGGTTTGGCGGCAGCCCCGGTGGTTTTTGGGAGCAGGGGCTTCAGCGTTTTTTCAGATGGATCAACCGGACTTTACCGGCTTTTATTTCCAGATTTTCCAAATCGCTCTTTGAAAGATTTCTGCCATTCAAAACATCATAGATCACAGCATCGGCAAAGGGCGGAGTTATTTTCCAGCTGCCGGTGGGATTCAGATAATTGCCCGCCAGAATCAACGCTTCATTATCATTTTTTACGCCGGAAAGAGTCAGGTTTTTATCGCTGTGATCCGGTGTGTAGATTTCGCCAGAAAGGATCAGATCCTGATACTTGATGACATTCTGCATGGCTTTGGCGTGGTAATAGAAATAAATGGGGCTGACAAATCCCCGCCAGGGGTAGTAGAAAAATCCCTTTGCCCCATTGAGCATAGTTTCGTAGATCATCTGTTCCAGACGATATGGCTCGTAAGCTCCATAAGTTCCGGGCGTCAGGCAGGGCAGCAGCAAGCGTCTTTTATCTTTTTGCAAACGATAGTTGCCCAGCATCCGGTTATGCACCAGCAATTCGTTGCCCGCTACATACAAGCTGGGCTGACCGCCTTCGACGAATTTGCCGTTAAGCGCCCACTTTTCCATCTGATATTTGGTGATCATGGGTTCCCGGTGGTAGTTATACAACAGCGGCATGTGGGTTTTGCCCAGCTTGGAACCTTTAACAACGGCATTGTAGAGGTCGGTATTGAGTTCCACACTTACATCGTCAAGGAAATCTTCCCAATTTTTGCCGGATTTTTTCTGCAAAGCTGCACAGCGTGAACAATTCCGCAGATAGGGCAGACTGCGCCCCCACATTTCAATATCCCACTGGATATAATCGGGTTTGAATTTTGCGACTGCCCGGGTTATTTTGTCCAACTCTTTGTGATAAAATTCACCCCGATAGGTGGGGCACTTTACTTGCTTTTGAGGTATATCCTGACAGTAGACCTCGCCGCCGTGTTTGCTGTATTTATACATATCCAGCAAGCCGTTGTAGCCGAATACGATCTTGTAACCCAGCTTGCGGGCCTTTTCGATCTGACCAGAATATTCATCCGTAAAACGGTCAACGCCGGTGCGCTGCATCATGTAGGGGTAGATTTGCGCCCCGGAAAAACCCATCTTTTTAAGATTGTCAAAATAGCCCGGGAAGGTGTTTTCGCCAATACCCATGCGGCTTATAACGGTAAGACCTTTGAACATACCGGGGGCTTCGGGAATGGTGATGACCTTGATTTCACGCTGGGCAACATGAGATTTTTTGTTGTTGATCAAAGCGTAAAAATATGCCATACTCCCCGCTGGCACTTTGCCTTTGGCTTGCAGAAAAACGCCAAAATGTTCCATAAAGCTGGCATATTTTTTGGGGTCGGCAGGCAGGCTAAACTGGTAACGCACATAGTTTTTGCCCGCCAGCTGAAACTTTTCGGCGGCAACTTCTTTATTAAGACAAACAATATTTTCCGGCAGCTCCAGAACCATTTTCACAACATCTTTTCTCCGGGCTTTTTTCCGGAGATCCCGCATACGGAAGTAGTTGGGTGCGGGCAGATTGTCTGCTACATAAAAAATGCCGTTTTCAGTCGGAGTGATCTCAATACCGCCTAATACCCGTTTATTGGGCCGGGCAGAATATGGTTTGTCGGCATCCGGCAGAGCTTTTTCCGCCTTGATGATCGCCAATTCGTCGCAATAAAGGTTGCCGCCATCGGGTACAACAGTTACCATTACATAGCGAGCGTTGGCATTGACCGGCAATTCAAAGGGGTAACAGAAAATATCTGAATCGTTTTCTTCCAGATAATACTGGTTGACAAAGTTGCTTTGATCCTTTTCACCCGGCTGCAACTTGAGCATGCTGGTTCCGGTGGGGTAAAAGAGCTTGCCATCTTTGCTGACCGATACCATAAGCTTGTTGGGGGAGCGATGTATTTGCAGCTGCTTATGACCGCAATTTATCCGGATGACCGCCTTTTCCACCGGTTGAACTTTCCCTAAATCCACCACCATATCAATACCGTGGGAGAGGTTGGTGAAGATCCGCCAGCCCACAGCTTTAATATCAAAACGTAAAACATCATCGCCCCGGCGGGTTAGTTTACCGTCGGTCAAATCAGTCGTGTCGGTGTTAGGGAGGTTTTTATTATAGCCGACAGCAGTCAGATAAAAATTGGGTTTGACAGAAAAATCCACCTTTTTGCCTAACGCCAGATTGACTTTGCCATTGACCGCTTTATCCCACATAGTCCGATATTTGGCTGCCAGCGGGGTAAGGCGGGTGGAGCTTTTCTGAACATTGTAAGGAGTTTTTACATCAAAAACCATTGCCGGAGTACCGTAACTGGAAGTACCGTCCGGCAGTGTAATGCTGAACAACAGTGCCGCTTTGGCTATGTTGTGAGCTTTGTCAGAAATTTTTACCGCAGCGGAATAGATGTTATCGTTGGCTTTGCTGTCGCCATTTTTACCTTCATCATTAAGCACGATCGGGCTGCCGAAAGATACGTTTGCCATATTGTTGGCAAGAAATGCCTTGACTTCAACAGTTTTATCGGCAAGTTTTTCTCCGGCAAAGTATTCCACCTTAAATTCATCGCCAGTCTGCAAAGTGTTTTTTCCGGCTGAAATCACCAGTCCGCCGACAGGTTCATTGACCGTTTTAATAGAATTTATATCGTACCAGCCGCCGGGGTGGGTGCCTTTAGGCCCCCGCAAAGTCAAAGCTAAAGCAAAATTTTTTGCCGGCAGCCGAAAGGTGTTCAACCCTTGAAAAATCGGGCCCCGGGGCGTGGTGCGTTCGGATACATTGCTGACGGTAACAAAATGATCCGGATTTTCGCTGGCTCCGGCAGTGATTTGCAGATACTTTGCCTTGCGGACATTGACCCGGATCTTGGCGGTACCGGTTTGTTTTGCCCCGACTTCCCGCAAACGCAAACGGTTCCCGATAACTTCTGCAGAAATTCCGGCAAGTTTCCACTGTTTCATTTCCAGAACGGGCAGCTCAACTGCAATAAGAGCTGCTGAAGCCAACAATAAAGCAAGCAAACAAATTTTTTTCATATCAAACTCCAATCTTTAAATTAAATGTTGTCAAGCATAAAATATCCGTACTTTTCCAGATATTGCAAATGTTCCAGCAATACTTTGTGCTGCTCTTGCGAACTTTGGCTGTTCATTGCCGCTTCGGCGGTCAGCAGAGCATCCAGCACACTTTTTTTGCCGTCGCATATAGCAAAGAAGAGGCGGCCGGCGGGCGAGGCAAAGCCCCGGCGTTCGGCGTGAGGGATCTTTGCCAGACTTGCCGGACAACCGGGTTCAAAACGCCTGATAACCAGTTGCGAAAGTGTTTGGTCAACAGCAGAAAGTTCTTCCGCTGCCGGAATTTCTGCCAGAGCTTTGCGGCTGATGGCTTGGATTTTTTCGGCATCAAATTTATAATCGGCAAATTTTTTCACCGACTCCAGCCGCCCCAGATTGTATTGGGTATACACCTTGATCCGGAAGGCTTTTTCCCGGTTGGAGAGTTTTTCGTTGGCCATGGTTGCGGAAATGGATTTTTCCAGCTCGGCTGCTGCCCAATCGGTGTAGTCGGGGAAACTTGTGCGACTGATAAGCTGCAAAACCGTATCGGCAAGCATGGGGAACCGCTCTTGGGTCAGCACCCAATCCGGCAGAAATCCGGTGCCGGTGTTGTGGTGGTAAACACCCGACTGATTGTAAAGCCAGTTAGTGGGTATATCCATCATGCAATCGCCGCCAAAGGTATCGTCGGAAAGGCTGCCGGGTTGTTCGCCCCACGGAGCATCTGGCAAAAGTTTCATACCGTTATCTTTATAGAAAAAATCCCCGAAAAATGGCGAAGATACCGGCGACATACGCAAACTTATCATTGGCGAACAACGGTGGGTAAAGCCATCCAGACTCAAAGCTGCAACGATATTTTTGTAGTTTTCATTTTTCATCATATAAGCTGTAAAGCCAAAGAGTTCCATGGAAAGCACCGCCCGCAGGGTTTTCCGGGGTTTTTTGCCGCTTTGGCTCAAAACGCTGCCGATTTCTGCCGCCAGAGCCGCCCCCAGAGCATCGTCGCCGGGGAATGGTTCGTACATGTGCGCCAAAAGGGCGTATTCTTCGCTGCTTTCGCCGGGGATAATGCCGGTTACGGTGTAGATTTCGCCCTCATACAAGCGGGTGTTCATTTCGCCGTGGAGCGTGACCTTTTGCTGCTTGATAAGTTTTTTCAAGAGCCGTGCTTTGAGGGGCGATATGGAAAATACCGGGAGCTTGCTGTCTTCTGCCGTGCGGTACCAGCCGAAGTTGCCCTGTCCGTTGAACCAGTAGACTGCATCGGGTTCATCGGTTTCGGCAGTGAATTTGCTCAAAACCATTGCCAATGCTCCGCAGGCGGCAACTTGGGTGTAAACTCCACCCCAGTAACGATTTTGGGTAAAAAGTACGATCTTGCCTTTTACATCGGGGTTTTGCGGATCAAGGTCATCGTAATCCACCACTTCGGCAGTAATGCCGCCCTCTGGAGTAGGGGCGCTCCAGATATTGGCATGGGTGGGATTTTCGTCGGTATCGGCAAGGAGTTTATCGTAATCTGCCACTTCCGGAGTAACGATCTCAAGGTAAGAGCGTTTGCTCAATTCCCAGGCTTGAGGCATTATCAAGTCGCAGGAGGCGGTTTTGCCGTCAGCTTTGTGGGCAATGCGTTCGACTTCTTTAAACCCGCAACGCTTGAGCATATCCATACAAAATTGCGTGGAGCGGTCGTAATCCGGGTAGGAGCAGCGTTTTTCCAGCGAATAGAGTTTCTGGGTGTTGTATTGGATGTTGTAAAAGTGTTCAACATTGCTTGCAATATTGAAAAAATTGAAATCTTCCGACATAAAAAGCTCCTCATTAAAATTTGTATTCTATATAAGGATAATTGATTTATGGTGTTTTGTCAATATTTATTATCGGAAAAAAACGATTTTTATATAAAAACAGCACAGTTTTGTTGATTTTATACACAGAAAGAGTTGTATTTGTGCAGTTTTGTGTTATATTGCCTTTTATGAAAGAGAACGGAAAAATTGCGCATAAATACTCCGAAGCCCGTAACTGGGTTCGCGCGGTACTGCTTTTGCTGCCGCCGGGCGGAGCTTTGCCCGGATTGCGGGAAATGATCAAACTTACCGGCATCGGGCGGACTATCCTTGAGCAGGTGCTGGCCGAAGCCGAAGCAAATAATTTTATTCAAAGGCGTCCACGCTCCGGCTATTACCGCACAGAGCCGGATAACTGCACTTCGGCGGAGCTGGCAATTTTGCTGGACAACTCCAACGGGCAGCTCAATTTAGTTGGTTCTTCGCCCCAGAAAGCCAGCTACATCAGCCGCATCGTGCTGCGTTTGCAGGAGCTGGCTGCTGAACACCGGAAAAATTTGTTTATTACCGGCAATCCCAAGGAGCTGCCGAAGGATATACCACTTTTTCTGGCAGGGGTGGTCAACCGGGATCTATTGTATATGGCAGAGAAAAAATCTGTAAGGATGGTGGCGATCTCCGGTATACGGAATTGTGCATTACAGGTAATGCCGCCTAAAGAGCAGCTCGTCCGCAGCGGTCTGGAATATCTGCACAAGCTGGGGCATAAGCAAATGGGGCTCTTTTTTAACTGCACCAGAGAAGATGCCGACAATGTGGATGGTAATGGTTATCTTTTTGAGTATTATAAATTTATGGCAGAACATGGCATTAAAAGCCATCGGCATTTTCTGCTTGCTCTGGGCAGCGAAGACAAAATCGTTGAACAGCTTTTGGCGGCATTGCGTCACGAAGTCAAACCCGATTCTTTGATCGTACCTTATTGCTGGCTGCCCACGGTTTACCGGGTTTTGGAAGAGGAAAAAGTGTTGGTACCGTGGCATATATCCATTTTAGCAACCGGCACCCCCGCTGACGGAATTTACAGCAAATACTCTCCGGTAACGCTGTGGGATCACCCGCAAAATGTTGCCGATAAAGCCTGGGAACTGATGTTTTCAGAAACCAATCAGGCATTTATCCGGCTGGAGCCCCAAATCATCCCCGGCAAAAGTGTGCTGCGGCGCAACTGAACCCAATCAGGGTCGGTACTTGAGGAGGGGAAAAAGACCTTTTGAGGAAAGGTCCTTTTTCCCCTCCTCAAACTCCACCCCTTTTTTCCAAACCTTTTACCGGCATTTATCTTTTTGCTCCGCAAAAAGATAAATGCCATTCAAATTTT
>JAFVQX010000053.1 GCA_017504585.1 Lentisphaeria bacterium | reverse complement strand
TTACGCGGGTGGTGGAGTATCAGCTCAACGCACATTTCCGCGAAGATGAGTTCAAACTCCCTGAATTCGACCCGGTGCTGATGGAAGTTGAAAAGCGCAAGCACCGCCGTTGATTTCTTTTTGATGAATACAAGATTGCCGGAGTAAAAGCCGGTAATATATCAGGCAAAAAAATATTTGAGCAAGATGGACAGTTCAGCAGTATTACATATTCTTTCCGGAGCTATTCTTATGGAAGGCTGCTGTCTGCTGGCAGTGGCGTTTGCTCTTACTGCGTTGATCTTGTGCATTATAAATCGCAGACTCAAGCAGAAAAATCTGCTTCTTCAAGCCGAATTGAACGATTTTCAGGATCATGTGGCAGAACTGCACATACTGTTGGATGAAATTTCCAAACTCGGCAAAGTCAAATACTACATCGGCAGCATAGAAAACAATATGCTGAAAAATAATTATGGCGGCACCTTTAATATGCCCCTTGCCGAAGGCTTTATGAGCCAGATGCAGCCGGCAGATCAGGATCATTACCGGGAAAACTGTCATAAACTGGTCAACGGCGAAATCGACAAGTTCACAGAAAGTTATTCGATGCTTGACGATGGCGTACCCAAACAGCATACTAGCGTTGGCAATACATTTACATTGCCCTGTTCCGGCGAAAAAAAGATCATGATGATCCATACCGATATAAGCGAAGTTTATGACCGCAGCCGTGAACTTGCCGCAGCCGACTCGGTGCTGCAAGCGATTTTTGATAATCTGCCGGGACATATTTTCATTAAAAACATCTCCAGCGATTTTACCTATGTCAAATGCAGTCCGGCATACAGCAGGTTGCTGCAAATGCAGCCGTCGGAACTGGTAGGCAAAACTGACTTTGATCTCTTTAAAAGAGATTTGGCGCTGCTTATTCGGGAGTCCGATATAGAGATCGCCCGCACCCATGGTATTACCGATAAAAGATGGTTTTTCTGTACGCCCGACGGCAAAGAACATGCCATACGCTTTATTTCCCGCTGGCTGACCCGGGCGGATGGGTCGGAGTGGATATTGGGTTTTGGTATAGATGTTACCCGGCAGGAACATATTGCCGGCAAGCTGCGGCGGCGTAACAAGGAGCTGCGTATGCTTTTGTCGCAAATTTCTGCTGAAGTCATGCTGCTGGATAAAAACTTGCGGTTTGCCTGTGCATCGCCGGCAATGCGTAAATTTTTTAGCGAAGCCGAAGCTCTTGACAGTACCGGACCAACTTGCAGCGCACTATGCGGATGCAATGTCGATGACCCCGCAGAATGTGCAGCAGCGCAAGCGCTGAAAGATCAGAAGATCCATTTTTGCAAACAAGGCTGCTTCAAGGGTAAAATACTGCAAGTCAAGCCGCTTATGAGCGATGACTGCACAGTGAATTATCTGGCACTTTCCACCGTGGAACCGGAAGAAGCCAATATCTCTGCAGATGAAGAAAGCTCTGAAGAAATATGATCAATAAAATTTTACAAATATTTTCTGCCTTCTTTGCGCTGATCGTTTCGGCGGGCAATCTGCCGGCGCAATATATCCCCAACAGCCGTTACGGCGGCAAGCTGGACAGTACACCGGTAAAAATGCCCCGCAATTATCCGCCGCCGGTAAATGAGATGCGCGGAGTGTGGGTCGCTACCATATTTAATCTGGATTACCCGTTGTTCGCCAACGAAAAAGAGTTCAAGAGCTATTACTCGAAAATGTGCAGCAGACTTGCCGAACACAAATTCAATGCCATATTTTTTCAGGTGCGTCCGGCATCGGATGCTTTTTACAAGTCTGCTCTTAATCCGTGGTCGCGCTTTCTTTCGGGCAAAGAAGGTGTGCCGTTGCGCGGCAGCAGAAATTTCGATCCGCTGGATTTTATGATCCGCGAAGCCCACCGGCACGGATTGCAGTTTCATGCGTGGCTCAATCCATACCGGGTCATCGGCAGTACTAAAATGACCAAGTTCCAGTATTTGAAAACGCTGGCGCCGGGGAACTTTGCCCGCCGTTATCCGCATTTGGTAATGGAAGTAAAACGCAAAGACAACACCCGGACACTGGTATTAAACCCCGGAGAAAAACAGGTGCGGGATTTTGTGGTTGCCACGGTTATGGAGATCGTAAAAAAATATCCGGTGGACAGTATCCACTTTGACGATTATTTTTACCCCGATGATGCACCCTCCAATGCCGACCGGGCGACTTTTCTCAAATACAATCCCCGGCGGGAAACGCTGGATAATTGGCGCCGGAGCAACGTGACAAGTCTGGTGCGCAGTGTCCATAGTGCCATAAAAAGTTATAATTTGCGCACGGGCAAAAAAGTCAGTTTCGGGGTGAGTCCTTTCGGCATCTGGCGCAACAACAAACATACTCCGCTGGGGTCTCTTTCCCGGGGCAAAGAGAGTTACACCGGTCAATATGCTGATACCCGTTATTGGGTCAAACAGCAGATCATCGACTATATTGTACCCCAGTTGTATTGGCACTTCAACCACGATGTGGCGCCTTATGCGGCATTGACCGATTGGTGGTGCAAAGTGGTGCGCGGCACCCGGGTCAAACTCTATATCGGGCAGGCGGCATATCAGCTGGGCAGCAGAAACTGGTCGGTCAACGAACTCTATTACCAGCTGCGCTACAACCGTTCCAAGCCGGAAATAAAAGGGTCGATCATATTTTCTTACCGCAATCTGGCATCTCCGGATAACCGGATCATGGAAAAAGGCGCCAGAAATATGCTCAAACAATTCTGGCGCTGACCGCAAGAGTTCAATTATTACGGTATCAATACATCGTCCAGCACGCCCTGACAACAGCTTATTGCCATGCCGTAGTTGGTTATGGGGATATTGAGATTTTGCGCCGAAATTATGCGGCTCATGGTTTCCTGCCGGTTGAGCATACAGCTTCCGCAATGGATTATGAGCTTGTATTGGCTGATGTTTTCGGGGTAGTCCCTGCCGGGGGCAAAGTCGATATCCAGCGTTTTGCCGGTAAATTTTTTCAGCAAAGCCGGGAGTTTGACTCTGCCGATGTCCTCACAGGTGGGGTGATGGGTGCAAGCTTCGGCGATCAATACCTTATCGCCATTTTGCAGAGTGGAAATCGCCCGACATCCTTGCAGAAAAACTTTTGTATCGCCTTTCAAACGTGAAAAAAGCACCGAAAAAGTGGTACACGGTATATCTTGTGGAGTTGCCTGCACCACACTCTTTACTACTTGCGAATCGCAAATGATCAACGCCGGACGGGGCGTTAAAAACTTGATAAGACTGGTATATTGCTCCACATTAAGCACCAGCGTCATGGCGTGATTATCCAGCGCATCGCGGATGGTTTGCACCTGGGGGAGAATAAGTCTGCCTTTAGGAGCCTGTATATCGATGGGTACGATCATTACCACCAGATCGTTGGCTTTAACCAGATCGCCGATCAAAGGGGGCGGAGTCAGAAAACTTTCCGGCAGATTTTTCAAAAGAGCTTGCCGGAAATCACTTATAAACTCTTCCCGCCGTGCCGGATCAAGGGCGCTGGCACAAATCACGGCATTGCATTTTTTCTGTAAACACTCAATAAAATCCGCTTCCGGCGCAGCCCGGTCACACTGGGTGATAACGGCAATGACTTTTATTTTGCGCGCTCTGGCGGCGGAAACGATGTATTCTTCGGCATCGCCCCAAGTGCCGGGCAGTACGGCCAAAAGCACTATATCGGCGCGGTCAAAGACTTTCAGAGTTTTTTTTATGCGTTCAGCGCCCAGTTCGGTCGGGTCGTCCAAGCCGGCGGTATCAATAAAAAGCACCGGCCCAACGGGGGCAAATTCCATAGCTTTTTCCACCGCATCGGTGGTGGTGCCGGCTATGGGACTGGTGATGGCGACACTTTGATTGGTTATATAATTCAGCAGTGTGGATTTGCCGGTGTTGGTGCGTCCGAACAAAGCGATCTGCAGCCGCATGGATTTTACAGTTCCTGACATGATGAAGCCCTTATTTTTTACAAAAATCTCTTTTTTTATAAAAAATAGCACCACATTGGCAAAAAGTAAACTCAAAATAGTTGCAATTTTGCAAAAATGGCATAGTTTAAGAGAGTGTACATTTTTTTGCTCCGTCAATCCAGAGCGATCCGGGGCGCACAAAAGAGTTTTTTTATGGAAGGATAAACTATATGACACTTACTCGTTATGGTATTCGTGAATGGGGCTTGGGCGGAATTCTGGCGCTGATTTTGCTGGCGGGCTGCTGGCTTTTGGCGCGTTATGTAAATTTGTATCTGGGAGTGGTGCCGGGTATATTGGTGGCGCTGGTTTATTTATTTGTGGCGTTCTTTTTCCGCAATCCCCGGCGCAAACTGCCGGAAGATGCGGCACTGCTGGTCAGCCCCGCCGACGGTACGGTGCGGGATATAACGGTGGTGGAAGATTTTGATCAGGCGCCTTTCAGCGGCAAAGCTCTGCGGATCGGGATCTTTCTTTCGGTACTCAACGTGCATGTGAACCGGGCACCGGCGGCGGTGGATATTGTCAGCAAACACTACCGGGAAGGGCGTTACCTTGACGCCCGCAACCCCGATTGCGCCAGAGAGAATGAAGCTATGACCATTGCCGGCAATGCTTCCATCAACGGCAAGATTTTTCCCATGGGGATCCGTCAGATCTCCGGCGCCATTGCCCGGCGGATCGTCTGCCCGGTGGATCCGGGACGAGCCTTGAAGCGCGGCGAAATCTACGGTATGATCAAATTCGGATCCCGTACTGAACTTTATCTGCCGGCCGATGATAGTTTTGAAGTTCTCGTCAAACCCGGCGATAAAGTCAATGGCGGCAGCAGCGTGATCGCCCGACTCCGTCAGGAAACAGCGAATGTCGGAGAAGAATAATGACCAAACGATTCAACAACACCGCTTTGCCCCGCCGCAAACCTGTTCGCCGTCAGACACTGCCCACGCGTATCAAACGCCGTTTGCGCTGGGTTCCCAATACTTTGACACTCTGCAATTCGTGGTGCGGCTTTGCCTCCATACTCTGGACTTTGAGCGTTTACGAGCGGGCGTCCAACACTTATGATGTGCTGGCGGTCAGCGCGCTGATCATTCTGGGGGCAATGGTTTTTGACGTGCTGGATGGTTTTGCCGCCCGTATGCTCAATGCTACAAGTATGCACGGTTTGCAGATGGATTCTCTGTCGGATATGGTTACTTTCGGGGTGGCCCCGGCGGTATTGATGGCGGTTTTGACCCATTGGCTGCAAGGGGTGCAGACAAGTTTTCAGGTGTGGGTGACTTATCTGCTCTGTTCGGTTTATGTGGGGTGCGCTGCATTGCGCCTTGCCACTTATAACGTAAAGGCTATGGAAAAATCCGGCGACAGCAATGTTTTTCATGGTCTGCCTTCGCCGGGTGCTGCTGCGGCGATCGTCAGTCTGGTGCTTGCCATGCGGGTTTTTGACCGTGATTTGAGCAATCTTGCGCTGGTACTGCCGATCTATGCGGCAATATTGGGCGTGCTGATGGTCAGTCCGCTGCCCTACCGGCATCTGGGCAAATGGCTGCTGACCCGCAAAAATAATCAGCCGATCAAGATCATGATTTTGGTGGTGCTGCTTTTTCTGGTGGCGATTTTCCGGGAATACGCGATCTTCAGCGTGATCACACTTTATGTATTGAGCGGCCCGGTGGAGGCCTTGCGCCGGGTATTGACCGGATCGATCGCCGGGAAAAAATAAAATAAGTGATGGGGTGTTTATGAATTTTCTGATTACCGGCGGTGCCGGATTTATCGGCGGACATTTAACAGAAAAACTCCTGGCGCTTGGGCATCAGGTGGTGGTTATCGACAATTACTCCACCGGTTCGCCCCGCAATCTGGAAAATGTACGGGAGAGTAAAAATCTGCAGGTTATCGAAGACGACCTTTTGCAGTGTGCAGTTTTGGAAAAGATCATTGCTGCAACCGATGTTATCTACCACCTTGCAGCTGCTGTCGGCGTGGAATTGGTGGTGCATGATCCGGTGCGGACGATCCGGACCAATGTGGAAGGTTCGGCACGGGTGCTGGAGCTGGCGGCGAAATATCACAAGCGGGTGATCCTGGCTTCGACCAGCGAAGTTTACGGCAAGTCCGCCCATCCCGAATTCAATGAAAACGACGATCTTTTGATCGGCTGCCCGGTGCGTTCCCGCTGGTCATACGCCTGCAGTAAGCTTTTGGATGAATTTTATTTGATGGCATATCACCGCAATATGGCTCTGCCGGGCACGGTGGTCAGATTTTTCAACACCGTAGGACCGCGGCAAACCGGGCAGTACGGTATGGTGATACCCCGTTTTGTGCAAGCGGCACTGGCGGGGCAGAAGCTCAAAGTTTACGGAAGCGGCGAACAGAGCCGCTGTTTCTGCCATGTTTTTGATACAGTCCGTGCGCTGGTGGCGCTGGCGGATTGCCCGGCTGCCATCGGCAATATATACAACATCGGCGCAACGACTCCGGTTTCCATAAAAGAATTGGCTCAACAGGTCATCGAGCAGCTGGGCAGCAGTTCGGAGATCGAATACATACCTTACGAACAGGCTTATGAACAGGGCTTCGAAGATATGCTCCGGCGCAAGCCGGATACCCGGTCGATCAAAAATCTGATAAATTGGCAGCCGGAACACGATCTTACCGATATAATCAACGATGTGGCAGCCGATTTGCGGAATTGATATATCAATCGGGAGTAAAAAGTAATGCGGTCGGATGTCTTGGTGGTGCTGGTGCACGGTTTTTGCCGTGGCGGAAAGGACATGCAGTTCTGGCGCGACAATCTGCAAGATGAATTTGCCAATATCATCTGCGCCGATCTGCCCGCTTGTTACAGCTCCTTTGAGCGCTGTCTGGAGTGTTTAAAAGCAACTGTAACTGCTGCTGAACCCGAACGCTACAACGAGTTGTATATGGTCGGTCACAGCATGGGCGGCTTGCTTGCCCGCGAGTATTTGCAGGCAGTCAGACCGGCAAATGCCAAACGTCTGGTATGCGTCGGGACTCCGCATTTCGGTTCCAAATTAGCTGATATTGCATTGTGTTTTCCGGGGGCAGGGCTGATTTGGCGGCCGCTCCATGCACTTAAAAGCAAGGCACGGAAAATTTTGACCACGCCGGAAATAGATGGCTTGGAAATCGGCGCCATCGTGGGGACAAACAACGCGCATTGGCCGGGTAAGCTATTTTTAAGCGATATGGCAGACGGGCTGGTGGAGAGTTTTTCGGCACACGCCCCGGATGCCACAAGCGTAGTTTATACCGAAGTACCCCACGACCCGATGCAGTACGATATAAAGATAGCCGATTTGATAAAAAAATTCCTGCTGGACGGAGAATTTTAACTTAAATATCAGGATAGTTTTATGAAAGAGAAACGTTTTGCGCACGAAAATCTCCCGCCGGAGATCCAGACTGTGGCGGATGCTATGAATTTAGACAGTGATAAAGTTCCGGAGTATACCGTTCCAACCCTGCCGGTAACTGCAGATACTTCGGTTGAAGAGTTTGAGCAGAATATTCGCCCTCATTTGCTGGATGAATTCAAGCGTTCCATGTATGGCGTTATACCCCCCATGTGCGAAAAACTGGAGTTTGTACTGCGTAAAGAAGGGTCTGCATTCAACGACTTGGCGATCCGCCGGGAAATCGATATCGTTTGCCGAAATAATGGTAAAGAGCATGTTATGCCTATGCTGCTTTATATACCAGCGAACCGCCAGGGCAAAGTGCCGGTGATCTTCGGTTTGAACTTTTTGGGCAACATTGCCACGAGCGGGGATCCGGAGGTGACTTTCAAACCTTTTGAGCGTGCACCTCAAAGCTGGACTATTCGCTACGACGATCACCGCGCCGATGAAAGTCAGCGGGGCATAAAAGCCTATCGCTGGGAGTTTGAAAAGGTTCTTCAGCACGGATTTGCCGCTGCAACCATCTGCTATCAGGACATTTTCTTTGATAACCCGGATGGTTTTGCAACCAGTATTTTGCGTTTGTTTTATTCGACGGAAGAGTGGAACAGCTCGGATCGCAACACCGGCTCCATCAGTGCCTGGGCATGGGGCATCATGCGGGCGTTGGATTGCTTGAGTACGCAAGATGAGATCGATATGGAGCATGTGGTGGTGCATGGGCACTCCCGCTTGGGTAAGACCGCATTGTGGGCGGGGGCTAATGATGAGCGTATATGGCTTACGGTTTCCAACTGCTCTGGTACTTGCGGAGCCAAATTGAGTCACCGCTACTACGGCGAAGACTTTGCGTGGCTCAATGTCTGGAACAAGCGGTGGTTTAGTACTGAATTTCAGAAGTATGCCGGCCGTGATCTGGAATACCCGGTGGATCAGCACTTTCTGATGGCAGCCATTGCTCCGCGACTGCTCTATATAGCCAGTGCTTCCAACGATGTTTACGCTGATCCGGAAGGGGAATATCTCTCCGGAGTGCTGGCAAGTCCGGCATGGAATATTTATGGCAAAAAAGGATTGGAAAACAGCAGTTACCCACCTTGCGGAAAACTTATCGGCGAGGGGAATATCGGTTACTATCTGCGCAATGGGGAACACGATTTTATGCCCGAAAACTGGGATGCTTTGCTTGAATTTATAGAAAAACGAGGTAACTTCAAAAATCTTTAAGAAAGGTTGAGTTTTATGAGTTACAGAGAAAATACCGCCAACTGGCAGTGGAAGTATTTTGCCGCTCCGGATATACCCGATGTTCTGGACGATATCAAGGGGTTTATTGATGAAACTATCGCTTTGCCCGACGGCAGAGTTGTGGAAGGCAAGGAATTCAAGTTTGCCGAAAGCGGTATGCTTGATATGTACGATGTCATCACCGAACGGCCGAAAGTTCTGGCACGAACCATTCTGACTGCCGACTTTACTGCCGACGAAAATGGTGTATTGCTTCTTGGTATCGCCGGGGATTGGCGATGGGATCTCCGGTTTAACGGCGAACTGCTGCTGGATGCCCGGAAGTGTGCCAACAGCGAAGCTCCGTTCAGCCCCACCAACCATTTGCAGGAAATCAAATATAAAGCTGGCCGCAATCAGCTGGTTTTTGAGATTTTTGGCGGCGGTACGCTGACCACTGCCTGCAAGATCATGGAACCTATTGAAGAGTTGAAAATGGTCTACAAACCATTTATCTCTTTCCCGGATGCGGAGAGCAACGCGGTTTCGGTGATTTTTACAGCCAACCGCAAAACTCCGGCGGCGGTGGACTACCGCTTGCAGGGAACAAGCGAGTGGAGCCGGGTATATGACAATCTGGGCGGACAGATGCGTCACGACCGGGCGGTACACCATATCCGCATAAGCGAACTTGAACCCGACCGTGTTTACGAGTATCAGGTGGTTTTGCTGGATGATTGCCGTGGTTTGGAAGAGTTTCCCTTTGAAGTCGATACATTCAAAACCGCTCCCGCCAAGGGCGATTTCCGATTTTCGGTAACAGCCGACTTGCAGGATCCTGCCACCCGCAGTGCTTTTCTGGAAGGTCTGGTGGGCAAAAACAACACATTCAAGCCGGATTTTATGGCGTTTTGCGGCGATTTGTACTGGACGACCGATTATGACCACGCTGTGATGAATGAGTTTATTGTGCCTTACCGGGAAATTACCGAAAACCACTTGCCGCTGGTCATGGTGCGGGGCAATCACGAAATTTACGGCAAAGATTCCAACCGTTATTTTGAATATTTCACTTCGCCGGAGCCGGGCAAAGAGGCTTATTACCTTTTCCGCTGGGGCGATGTATGCTTTATCGTGCTGGATTTCTGCGACGATCATCCCCGGATGGCCCCGCCTTCCACCCGGCAGTTCCACGACTTTGAACCCTACCTTGCCGCCGAAGCCCGGTGGCTGAAAAATGCGGTAAATCTGCCCATGTGCCGCGATGCCAAATACCGTATCGTTTTGGCACACGGTGTGCCGGTGGGCGACTTTCAGGAGTATATGCCCGGCCATGTGCATCAGGTTGTAGATCCGGTTTTCGGCGGTGAAAATCCGCAGGTCAAGATCCACCTCTGGCTGGGTGGTCATGTGCATCGGCCTTTCCGCAGTGTGCCTATGAAGAACGCTTTTTACTGCATGTACGATATAGCGGCTGTCACCGGCAAAGTTCTGCCCCGGCACGACGTGATGTATAGCTTCCCGGTAGTGATCACCGGCGGCCCCTCCGGCAGACTGGGCGAAAATATGCAGTTTACCTCTATTGATGTGGAAGTAAGCGACAAGTGCCTGACCGTTCACAGCCGTGACCGTTATCAGAACGAGTTTGACTGCGTGACCATCACCCCCGAAGGCGTGGTGGAAGAAGTCAAGCGCAGCGAAGAATTCGCCTATTACGAATTCTGATAATAAGGTTGGATAAATAAAAACGGGGTGCAGCAATTTTTTTGCCGCACCCCGTTTTTTTTATCTTGTTTCAGCGATTTTTCAATATTTCACTTAATTTATTTTCGTTGACCTTAACGATCGCACTTTCCCGCGCGTAGCTCTCTTGCGAATCGGAAGCGTGGGAGGCGTTGACCATGATATTGGTGCCAAAATCGTAACGGACAGTACCGCCGGACGCCTGCGCCGGATTAGTGGGGCCGAGAATGGTACGGATCTTTGCCACCGCATCGACTCCGTCAAAAATCAGCACCATGCACTTGGCGCCGGCGGGTTTGGCGTAATCTGCCGGATCGACTTCTGCGGGGCGCTTGCCGGCCATGAATTCCACGATTTGTTCAAACTGGTCATCGGCAAAACCATTACCGGCAGTTTCAACGATTTTTGCCGCTTCGGCAGTGTCAAAGGTAAAGTTGAATTCTTTTTCAATAGTTTCCAATGCCTGCTTGCCGATCTTGCTCCCAAGTTTGCTCCGCAATGCCTGCCGCACCGGCCCGTAAAACTCCAGTGCTTCGTCGATGCTCATACCATGAACTTTGCAACCGACCCACTTCAGGTCAAGGCTCATAAGCATATCGATTACAGCTCCGGGGCGCACGCTGGGCTGACGGAAGTTTTCCGGTTTGATAATAAGCAAAGTGCGTTCTTCGCCCGCAGCGGGAGCTTGAGTCAGGAGATTTTCCCGGTCGGCGATCAGGGCAAGCGCTTGCAGAAATCGACTGTTTCCGGCGGCGGCAGTAATGAGCCGGCAGCTCAAACTCTGTTCAATATCTGCTGCCAGCTGCGGCAGGATCTCCGAAGCATTTTCGCCTTCAAAAACAGCGATCATCGAAGCTCCGGATTTGACCGGCAGCAGCTCTTCTGCCTGCGGCACCAAAGCGGTAAGGCTCTTTACGTCGGCTGCCGAAAACTCCAGGAGCTGGGCGGCAGCAAGCTCCAGTTTACCGCGGCTCATTATACGGGAAAATATCACGCCGCAAAGCTGGCGTTTAACTGCGGGTGCAGGAATGATCATAATGGATTTATTCATCTTAAAACTCCTTGAAATAATGTACTTTTTTGTAATATACATGTCTGAAATGATAAAATCAAACATTTTTTAAGCACAAGATCAAGGTTTTTTTCAAAAAAACTTTTGCAGTTTATAATTTGTTGTGTTATGTTATAACGATTTATTGAAAAAAGATGAATAAAACGCTGTTTTACGATGTTTTTTGAACAGCAGAGTTTGGATTTATGAGCAATATAAATATTACGCTCGGAGTATTGAGCCTGATCTTTCTGATCACCATACTGGTTTTGGCGGTTTCGTGGCGGCGGCTGCGCAACAAATTGGGTCTGGTCGTGCGGCAGCAGACCGAAATCGACCACTTTCTTGATCTCTTTTCCCGCAGTCTGCGCAGTAATGACGAACTTTCGGACTCCATGCATCAGGCGGCAAAGCATATAGCAGAGCTGATAATGGCAGAAGCGGTTTGTATCTACCGGTTGGAAAATAACAGTCTGTTTGTTTCCGGCGTCAGCGGCAGATACCCTTTGTCGCAGCTGACGATCAATATGGATCCGGAAACTTCGCCGGATTTTTACAAACAAATTTTGCGTGAAGAAGATATTGCTGTTGGCGAGGGGTTTATCGGCAGGACCGCTTCACGCCGCAGCTCCATACTCTTGCCTAATGCCCGGCACGATGAGCATTTGAGCGAATTTCCTATGGAACGGCTGCCGGAACAGGTTATGGCGGTGCCGGTTTTTCGCGGTGAGGAGCTTTCGGGAGTCATTTGCGCGGTGGGCAGTACTGCGTGGGGGCGCTTTGATATGGATAAACTTGCCCAGCTGCAGTTTGCCGCATCGCAGGTGCGGCTTATTCAGGATCTGGAAGACTCTTATAAGGTGCGCAGCGCCCAGGAGCGGCTCAATCAGGAGTTGGGTTTTGCCCGCAAACTTCAGGCGTCGCTGCTGCCGGAAGCTATGCCCGACTGGGGGAATTTTTCGGTTTATGCCCGTACCGGATCGGCTAAAGAGGTCAATGGCGACTTTTATGACTTTGTAAAAATCGACGACGACCGGCTTTTGATCGTTATGGGCGACGCCTGCGGCAAGGGGGTTCCGGCATGTCTGCTGGCAAGCATGACCCGCAGTTTTATCCGTGCCGCAGCCGATCACTTTACCACGCTCGAAGCGTTGTTGCGGGAAGTCAACCGCAACCTGTACCGCGACACCGATGCTGAACGTTTTGTGACGCTGGGCTGCTGTCTGCTGGATAAAAAACACGGCATCATGGAATATGCCCGGGCAGGGCATACAGAACTTATTTACTTTATCCGTGACCACATCCGGCGGATCTTCCCGGATGGTACCGGATTGGGGATATTGCCCGACGAGTTTGCCACTTTTGATACTCTCTCGCTGCAAATGCCCCCGGGGATGTCGCTTTTGCTCTATTCTGACGGTATCACCGAAGCATTGGACTACAATTCAGAAGAATTCGGTATCGATCGCCTTGCCGATGAGTTTGAAAATCGCTGCCGGGCCAGAATGAGTGCCGAAGAAGTTCTCGACGGCCTTATGGATGTGGTAAGCGATTTTGAGCCGGAACAGCACGACGATCGCACCGCCATATTGATCCGCAGCAGCTGCTGAAAGAGTTCTTCTGTTTTTTAATTGCCGGAATAAATCAGGAAGTCCATAAAACCGGCGGCTTCCAGCAGCTCTTTGCGTCGGCAGAAATCCGTATAAGTTTTCCGTTCCGGAGCGCTCCATGCACATTCGCTGTAAGCATACAAGCGGGGCAGCAGTTTGGGTATGACCCGCCATTGGGGTATGGTTTCTGTCCAAAGACATGCTTCGGTACCCATGATGACATCTTTGACTTTATCCGCCCAGATGATATGCGGATCGGTCATATACACACCCCGTTCGGAGAGTTCGAACATCCAGGTTTCCCACGGTTCACTCAAATTTGCCGGATAGTCAAAATAGAGCGATGTGTGCACCGAGTATATGACCTTATTGCCATTGGGCGCCACCCGCAACGGTTCGCGGATATCCAGCCAGCTTTGGATGATGCTTTCCGGCTGATAGGTTTGCCCGGAACAGGTCCCCCAGAGTATGGGGGTGCGGTCGTTTGCCAGCACAAATTGAGCAATATCGCGCATAAAGATATTTTCCAGTTCCCGCATATTGCTGCAATTATTTTCCTGCATAGCCTGCCGGCAGACCGGGCATTTATCCCAGTTGGCGGTTTCGGCTTCATCGCCGCCGATATGGATGTATTTGCTTTCCGGAAAAAGCTCCATGACTTCCAGCAGCACATTTTTGATAAAGTTTTTGCCTGCCTGATTGCCCAGACAGAATTCACCGGGAGCTTGCGCATTTACGCAAGCGTATTGGGGAAAATACCGGAGCGTACCGTAAGAGTGGCCGGGAAAGTCCATTTCCGGAATCACTGATATATTCAATTCTCTGGCGGTATTTACTACATCTCTGATATCTTCGACGGTATAAAATCCGGGAGTTGAAGTATACTGATTTTCCAACCCGGCTGAAGTTTTCAGCTGCAGCCGCCACCCCTGACTGTCGATCAGGTGCCAATGAAAATAATTCAACCGGAATTGCGCCATAAGTTTGAGCATACGCTTGATAACGGCAACCTGCTGGAAATGCCGTGCGCTGTCAAGATGAAAACTGCGGAATGCAAAACGTGGTGCATCTTCCACACATCCGCAAGTAAGACGCGCACCTTTCGGCCCCCGGATAGTGGCGGCAAAAAGCATTTGCATAAATGCGTTCAAAGCATACATACAGCCGCTTGAGTCGGCACTTTGGATGACAATGGCGCCGGGGCTGACCGTTATCTTAAACGCTTCCGGCGGCAACGGGGCATATTCAACGATGAATTGCGCTGTCCGGGGTGAACTTTTCTGCTCTGCTGCCAATGAAAAAGTATTGAAGAGCTGCCGGATGCTTTCCGCATAGTTTGCGAAAGTATTTTCTACAAAAAAACCGTTGATATCAGCAAGAGCAAAAAAACGGTTTTCGTCGATAGAAACCTGCCGTGGTACAGGGATAAGGCAATCAAAAGTGTTCATTTTCAGCAGCATCCTTTCAGGTTATATTGTCGAATTTTTTGATAATATAACACTTGCTGCAGAAAATACAAATCTTCGGTCCTGAATAGCTGTTTTTACCGTGCTTTATCCAGTGTCAAACTTTCGACCATGCCGGATGGATATTGCAGCAGTTTTACTGCAAAACCCCATTTCTTCAGCATTTCCAGACACATGGCAAGTTCGCTGCGGCTGATGACCGGTTTCCGCGCCAATATCCATGCGTAATCGATACTGTCGCCGGTAACGATGGCAAGGGTGTAATCACCATTGAGATAGATTATTTTATATGTGCTGTAAAACGGGTAAAAAAAGCTGACTTCCAATTCGCCGGTATTGCCGTTTATATCAGCGGGGCGTGCCACCGCATGAGCCGAAGTTATCACGCCATTTTGTATGCCCGAATTTACTACTTCGATAGTGCCGTCGCTCAACAGAGTGTAATCAACTTGAGCGTCGATCACGCCGCTTTCAAAATTATGGGGCAGCCGGGCGATCTCGTACCATCTGCCCATGTAGCGCTTGATATTAAAATCTTTTACCGGCGGCATGGCGGTAGTGGGCCCCAGATTTTCGCAGCCGCTTGCCAGCAGCAGGAGGGCGGTTCCGGAGATGATGGCGATTTTTTTGTGAAAAAGTTTTTTCATGGTTATTCTCCTGTTGGTTTGACAATTATTTTCCGGAGTATACAGACAGGAAGCAGGGGAGAGTTGTTCATCTTTTAAGCGATTGCATTTTTATTTTAGCGTGATATATTAGAGGTGATTTCAAAAAAAGAACCCAAGGACTTATGGATTATGAACAAAAATATTTTTTATGCCGCCAGCCGCAGCACCGTCGACAGTTCCGGCGGCATCTATGGATTAAGTGCTGATCGAAATGGCGTGGTCAAGCAGGAGTTTTTTCAGGAGCTTTATGGTGTATCGTATATGACGTATTCTGCTGATCGCCAAAAGTTATACGCTTCCTGCGCGGTGGATAATGGCGGCGCAGCGGCAGCTTTTATGATCAATGAAGACAAGAGCCTGACCTTGCTGAACCGTCTGCCCAGTTTGGGAGTATCCACTTGTCATATCGTGGCGGCTCCCGGCGGCAAATACCTTTATACAGCCAGTTACTTTACATCCAACATCAGCGAATTTTCTTTGAATGAAGATGGGTCGCTCAAGGCGTTGGAGCGGGTGGTGACTTTTTCCGGACAGAGTGTTGACGTCCGACAGGAGCGTCCGCACCCCCACTTTGTCAGCTTTACGCCGGACGGAGAAAAACTTGTGTTGGTGGATTTGGGGCTGGATCAGATAAAACTTTTTGATTTTGCTCCCGAAAAAGGTTTGCTCAATGTAGATTCGCCGGAGATTTTTAAGGTGGAACCGGCCGGTTCCGGGCCGCGGCATCTGGTTTTCAATAAAAGCGGCGATACCGCGTATCTGGTCAATGAGATCGGCAATACGGTGTCGGTTTTGAGCTTTGAAGGCAGAACATTCGGTTGCCGCCAGGTGATCTCCACTTTGCCGGAAAATTGCAAGTGTTACAGCAAAACAGCGGCGATCCGTTTATCCCCCAACGGCAGACATCTGCTGGTATCCAACCGGGGATACGACAGTATTGCACTATTTGATGTGTCGGGTAATGGTCTGCTGAAACTTAACAGTATTGTGCCCGCTGAAGGCGAGGGCCCCCGGGATATAAACTTTCTGCCCGGTAATAAATACTTTGCCGCCGCCAACGAAATCAGCGGCAATACGGCATTTTTTGCTTACGATGAAAATTCCGGAGCGCTTGAGTTCACCGGTCAGAGTATGGATATGCCGGGGGCTTTGGCAATTTACTGGTAAAGTGCCGCTTTGATTGCTTCTTCGCTGATGGGCCCCTGCCGCAGAATACGGCAGGATTTTTCGCAAACCGTAACCACGGTGGATGCCGCCGCATCGCTTGGGAGCGTGCCGCCATCGATCACCAGATCCACTTGCCCGTGAAGTTCGTTTACGGCTTCTGCCGGGGTCAGCACGTTGGGGAGCCCCGAAGCGTTGGCACTGGTACTGGCAAGGGGGCGGTTGCGTTTTTTCAAGAGTTCAAGGATAAACTCATAGTCGGGTATGCGTATGCCGATAGTTTGGTATTTTTCATTGCCCGGAGCGATCACCGTTATAGGGCCGGGCGAAAATTTTTCCAGCAGTATCCGGGCATCGCTGTTGAGTCTGGCGCCGAATTCAACAGCCATTTCTGCGGAAGCGGCAAACATGGCAAGTGGTTTATTTTCGCTCCTGCCCTTGAGTTCATAAATGCGTTTGCGCGCCAACTCATCTTCCCAGTCGCAGACCAGACCGTAAACTGTTTCGGTTGGTACAAGTATAACTGCGCCGGGCTTGGAGAGTATATCCAGAGCTTTCTGCAAATCGTTCTGCATAAAAATCAATCTGCCATTTCCAGTTTATTTTGAGCTTTGCGTTCGGCTTTACGCTGTTTTTTCCGGTTTTTTTTGAACTCTTTTTCGGCGGAACGGTTGCACTTTGCCGAAATGAGTTCCCCCATGAATGAAGCGATAAATGCTGTAACTCCGGCAGCAAAACCGAATACCGCACCGTTGGTCAGCTGAAATTCAAACTCCGGCGCTGCAAGTTTTTCAGTAAAAGTTCCGGGGATACCCATGCCGGTAATAAAGATGTAAGCCAGCCACACACTGGTGGAAACTATCATGGTACACCAGATAGTATTGCCCGATGCTTTGGGAAAGTAGATCGCCGCGATAACCGGTATAAACACCACCACCAGCTGCGATGACCAGCAGCTGACCATCAAAGCATAAATACTTTCGACCTTCATTGCCAGAAAAGTTGCAATGACCAGCAGCAGCACAGTAGCTATACGGGTAAATAAAAGAATGCTTTTTTCCGAGGCTTCCGGCCGCAGCGGGTAGATGACATTATTGACCAGCAAGCTGGATGCTGCCAAAAGTGAACTGTCTGCTGAACTCATGATCGCCGAAATCAATGCACTGATAAAAAGAGTCAGCAGAACCGGATGGATCGCCCCCATTACACCGATAGCCACCCGCGGCAATACCTGATTGCTCAAATTTGTTCCGCCCATAACTTCGGCGGTGATTCCCCACTTGGGCAAAAGTATTTTAGCCGCCAATCCGATTGTTATGGGGATCAATGCGATCATAAAATAGAGAAATCCGGAGATCACCGAACTGGATATAGCCACCTTGTCATCTTTGCTGGCAAGAGAGCGTTGGATAAGATCCTGCCCCACCATACACCCCAGCCCCATAATGATCCAGCTGCCGATGTAGTTTACTATGGACAATGGCTTGCCGGCTGTGTCCGCTGCCGGAGCCAGCGAGAGATCTGCTGCCGGATTGTTGAGTACAGCATCCAGTCCGCCAGACATTTGAACGGCGCCGGGTACGATGATGAACAACCCGGCCACGATCAACACTACTTGCACCACATCAGTAATAGTAACAGCCCACATGCCGCCGGTAACTGTGTAAAACAGTACTACTGCTGCCCCGATTATCCGGGCATAAAAGAGATCGATCCCGGTCAGCAGATTAAGCAAGGTGCCCAAACCTAAAACTTGCGCGCCAAGCCAGCCGATATATACCGGTATCAGCCAGAGCGAGGCGTAAATGCCGGCGGATCTGCCGTACTTTTTCTGGATTATATCAGTAACTGTCATGCAGTTGAGTTTACGCAGCACGCCCACAACGAACACCCCCGCTAAAATAAGACTGATGGACGCTCCGAACGGATCGGCAATAACATCCCGCAGATCACCGCTGTAAACTGTTGCGGCAACCCCCATGCTGGAACCGGCACCGAACCATGTGGCAAGCAAAGTGGCAGTTGCCATCCACAAGGGCAAGCGCCGTCCGGCAACGATAAAATCACCGAGATTTTTGACTTTTCTGCCGGAAAACCAGCCGATAGCCAAAACTGTTGCCACATAAATACCAATACCGATCCAGAGCATGTTTCTGGTAACGGTATCCAGATGGATCATAGCCTCACCCTCTGCATTCAGCACCGGAGCGGCAGCGAGCATGATTTGAGAAAACAGACTTGTCATTGCAGATTTTATTTCCTTATTATTGTTCTCTGTACCATATCAAAATTTTTGCAAGCATTAAAAATAACGCCCATTTTTCAGATTGCAATTTTCAGAAAGGTGGTATTGTCAAATTTTTTGCAATTTTTTGATAAATACAGTGTTTTTAGAAAAAAATACAAAAAAATCGATCACTGCAACTGTAAAATATTTGCAATTTTTTTTAAGGGCGTTATTTTATAGGTTTTTGGTTTAACCGTGTATTTTTACACTTGTTTATTTATTCAATGAAAGGATCGATAACTATGTCCAAAGCCTTCAACGTCGCCGTAGCCGGTGCTACGGGTGCGGTCGGGATCGAAATGATCAAAACGCTGGAAAAGCGTAATTTCCCGGTTAAAAACCTCAAACTGCTGGCGTCTGCCCGTTCTGCCGGTAAAAAGCTGACGTTCAAAGGCACCGAAATCACTATTGAAGAAATGACCGAAGCGTCCTTCAAGGGTGTGGATATTGCTCTTTTCAGTGCCGGCGGCGATATTTCCAAGCAGTACCGCAAAGCGGTGGTGGATGCCGGCTGCGTTATGGTCGACAACTCCAGCGCTTTCCGTATGGATGACGATGTGCCGCTGGTGGTTCCGGAAGTGAACCCCGAAGATGTCAAATGGCATAATGGCGTGATCGCCAACCCCAACTGCACCACTGCCATCATGCTGGTAGTCGTTGCTCCGCTGCACCGCGCCAAGAAACTCAAGAGATTGGTCGCCGCCACCTATCAGGCAACCAGCGGTGCCGGTGCCAAAGGTATGGAAGAACTCATCGTGCAGACCCGTCAGCTGCTCAATGGCGAAGCTATCGAACCCAAAGCATTTGCCCACCGGATCGGCTTCAATTTGATCCCCCACATCGATGTTTTCTATGATAACGGCTATACCAAAGAAGAGCTGAAAATGCTCAACGAAAGCCGCAAGATGCTGCATCTGCCCGATTTGCAGCTCTCCTGCACCTGCGTGCGTATCCCGGTGCTGCGTGCCCACAGCGAATCTTTGAATATGGAATTTGAAGAAGACATCACTCCGGATGAAGTCCGCGCCATCTTGAGCAAGGCTCCCGGCGTGCAGGTGGTCGATGACCCCATGAACAAGGTTTACCCCATGCCCATCGATGCTACCGAAAAATATGATGTGCTGGCTGGCCGTATCCGTCAGGATATTTCCCGCAAAGACCTCAAGGGTATCGAAATGTTCGTTACCGGCGACCAGTTGCTCAAGGGTGCCGCTCTCAACGCTGTTCAGATTGCTGAATTGCTGTGAGAGTGACCGCTTAAAACACTTTAAGGTATTGCTGCAAAAAACTTGCGGCAGTGCCTTTTTTTATTTTCAATCACAGGAGAGTTGTTATGGATCGTACGCCTGATTTTATGCAGAAGCTCGGCAGCATCGACTGCGACATTGTGGAAGCCAATCCCGTGGTGTGGAAAGGCGAACTTTTGATTTTTGAATACATCCGCGGTCTTGCCAACGATAAACTCCGCGGTACCGGCCGTCAGCGCTGCTATTTCAACAACAGCTGGATCTCTTATTTCCGTTTCCGCAAAGTCAGCGACAACACTTTTTCGCTGCCCTTCGGCTTGGGCTTGCACATGGGCAACGCCTATGTCGATGGCGACCGCATGGTAGTAACTTGCGGTTCCGACTGGGGCGGCAGCCGTTTTTATCAGCTGGAAAGCAAAGACCTTGTCCGCTGGACAACGCCCCGGCTGATCCTTGACGACCCCAAACAGGTCGGTTACAATACTTCGGTTTGCAAAGCCGGCAACAAATTCGTTATGATCTACGAATTGGGCGCGCCTAAAGAAAAAGTTGGCGACCACCCCTTTACCATGTTCTTTGCCGAAAGTAAAGATCTGGTTTCCTGGCGCGTCATTGATGGTGCGGTCTTCGGTTTCGACCACTACACCGGCGGCCCCATGGTTCGCTACTTTGCCGGTTACTACTATGTATTCTATCTCGGCGGCAGTTACGAAGAAGGCTTCGAAACAGTCGTCGCCCGTTCCACTGACTTGAAAAACTGGGATTACAGCAAAAAGATCGTGCTGGGCTATGGCGAAAACGATTACAAACTTCACCCCGTTTTCCCCGAAAGCGAGATCCCCCGCCTGAAAGCCGCCAAAAATATCAACGCTTCCGACCTTGATATGTGCGAATTCAACGGCAATCTGGAACTCGTTTACAGTTGGGGCAATCAGCGTGGCGTGGAATTTCTCGCCCGTGCCATCGTCCCCAACATGACTGAACAACAATTCTGCGAATCGTTTTTTTGAGGGGGCGCAACGCGCCAAAAATATGGCGTGTCTTGCGGCGCCTTGCGAAAGTTAAAGCACTGTAAATTTCAGGCGGTTACCTTACAGGTAGCCGCCTGAATTTTTCAGCACTTTCCTTTTTCGCAATCCATCCGCAAGGCATCGCCATCTTTTTGGCGGTTACGCCCTTTGGGTGCTGTTTGTTTGCAGAGTTGGGGTATTGTATCTTTTGCTGTTGGCTGATGTCACAATATGGTAAGCTTTATGCGGTTACCTTACAGGCAGCCGCCTGAATTTTTCAGCACTTGCCGTATTTGCAGTTTATCAGTTACGCCCCTTTTGTGCTGTTTGTTTGCAGAGTTGGGGTATTGGTTCTTTTGCTGTTGGCTGATGTCACAATATGGTAAGCTTTATGCGGTTACCTTACAGGTAGCCGCCTGAATTTTTCAGCACTTGCCGTATTTGCAATGCATCCCCAATCCTCTCCTATATGTTTATCAGTTACACCCCTTTTGTGCTGTATGGGAGAGTATGGGAGAGTATGGGAAGCGGGCAAAGCCCGCTGTGTCGGTTGATGTGCTGCTCCTGCGAGCAACGCGCCGGGTAATGTCCGCTGCCTGCACACAATGTTGCAGCAGTTGGCGGCAATGCCCGTCCGACCTGTCCGACATTTGCACACACGCTACTGCCACGGTTTTGCGGCACCAGCCGCCCACACACAATATCGCTATGCTGGCGGCAATACTCTCATACTCTCTCATACATTCCCATATACTCCCATATTTTCCCATAAAAAGCCGCCATCTATCCTACCGCCCGCGTATGCGGCGAAAAGGCGGCACCAGCCGCCCACACACAATATCGCTCTCGTATGCGGTTTAAAGCCCTGAAAGGGCAACGGGGCTGAAAGTCCCGTGAGAATACAGCCCGGGTGCGGGTGGGCTGAAAGTCCACCCAGCCCCGGGTCGCCCGGCCCCAAAAACATCCAGCCCTGAAAGGGCGGCAGACTCTTACTGACGCCTACCAGTTGACAATACCCATACTCTCCCATAGATTTTTTGCTGTTGTAGCACTTTTTTTCTCTTTTTTTGAGGAAGAACTCTCTTCAATAATTGAAAAGTAAATTTTTTATTGTATCTTATGTGGTTGTTTGAACAGAGGTTTTTTATGAAAGCAGAAAAAAAGCGCGCTCCACGCAATCGCACACTGACTTTGTCGGCAGCCGAAATGCACGAACTTGCCGACGGTTTACTGCGTGTAAATGCTCCGGTATCGGCAAGCAGTGTCTGCAACCGGATCATCTGCGGCGATATGGAAAAGGTCGTGGATTTTCTGCCGGATAATTTTGTTGACCTCCTGATTCTGGATCCTCCTTATAATCTTGCCAAAGATTTCAACGGTCTGAAGTTTGCCAGTATGGGCAACGATGATTATATAGCTTATCTCGACCGCTGGCTGGGCAAGCTGGTGAGAGTGCTCAAAAAGAATGCGTCGGTCTATTTATGCTGCGATTGGCAATGTTCGGCGGCGTGTTTTACTGTACTTGCCAGGTATTTTACTGTCCGCAACCGCATTGTCTGGCAGCGGGAAAAGGGCAGGGGCGCCCGGCGCAACTGGAAAAACAGCTGTGAAGATATATGGTTTGCCACCGTTGGCAAAGATTATACATTCAATATCGATGCCGTCAAACAGAAACGCCGGGTGCTGGCGCCTTACCGCAGCAATGGCGAACCCAAGGATTGGGTGGAAGAAGCCGCGGGGAAATTCCGTCTGACCTGTCCGGGGAATTTCTGGGACGATATATCCGTGCCTTACTGGTCGATGCCGGAGAATACCGATCACCCCACCCAAAAGCCGGAAAAACTTCTTGCCAAACTTATTCTGGCAAGTTCTGATCCGGGCGATATGATCCTCGATCCCTTTGCCGGCAGCGGCTCCACGGCAGTAACCGCTGCCAAGCTTGACCGGCAGTTTGTGGGTATAGAACTTAATAAAGAATACTGCTGCTGGGCATTGGCAAGACTCCGGCGGGCGGCGGATGATAAGCGTATTCAAGGTTTTGAAGACGGTATATTTTATGAGCGCAACAGCAAAAGTTGCTGAAAAATCATTTTTTTGTAAAAAAACACTTGACAAATCCATATTGTGGGGGTATTATACCCAATAGAGCAAGCCTTCAAGTTTTTAATTCCTGAATAATAAGAGTATAAGTACTGTGAAAAAGTCAATTTGGTTGTGTGCTGCAGTAGGGGTTTCCGCAGTAACCGCCGCAGCGGTGTGCTGGTCAATGAGTCAATATAAGACCGATGATGGAGCGGGCGCTCCGGCAGTCAAAAGTCAGGATGCCGGAAAAAAACGGATTATCCGCGGTACCGGCTATGTGCGCGGCAGCAGTCAGCGCACGCTTAAAAACAAATACGCCAGCTATGTGAGTAAAGTCAATTTTTACAGTCAGCAGCGGGTGAAAAAAGGCGATGTTATTCTGGAATACGATGATCTTGGTTTGCGGACAAATATTGCCAAGATCAAGCACGATATTGCTGAACTTGAACAGGATCTTGTGCTTAAAAAACTTGCACTGCAGCTTACCAGCATCGATCCGCTGCCCTCGGGGTACCGCAACTTGCGGCTCAAGCGGGATATTGCTCAGGAGCGGTTCAACCGCCATGCTCATGAGTTGGAAGTTTACGAACAGTTGTTCGGCAGCAAGATCGTTTCGGAGCTGACTTTGCGGGAAAAACGCCAGCAGGTCAAAGATTACGAAGGCGATTTGATGTGTCTGGACAGCGATATGAAGATATTGAATCAGGGATTGGAAACTCTGACTGTAAAACGCGCCGAAGAGTCGGTCAAAGATACGGAACTCAAGCTTGCCAATTTACGCAAAGAACTTGCTTTGCTTGAAGAAGAGAAAAAGTATTACAAGATCGTTTCGCCGATCGATGGAGTGTGCATTACCAACTCCGATACCGTAGGCGGTTACGATGCAGTAGGCACTTCGGCGGCAATAGTCCACCGCGATACCCGCAAACTTATCTATGCATATTTTAATGAACAGGATATAAAGCATGTTATCGAAGGCAAGCCTTGCCGTTTCCGCAGTAATCAATACGGCAACGACGTGGAATTCGAAGTCATGCCCTACGAAGTAAAACGCACCTTTTATTCTTACGGTGACCGCCTGATGATGTACGCCAAGTTCCGTCTGACCAAAGAGCCGAAACCCTTGCGTATCGATTCAGTGGGGACTGTGGAGATCGAATTGGATAGGTAAATCCGATCGGGGCAATAAAAAAGATATTATGAGCAGATTTTTATCCGGCTCATAATATCTTTTTATTATTTTGAGCCAATTTCAAAACTCCTCAAAATTGTCAAAGCGTCCTCGCTTCGCTCCCCTTGCAGTTCTTTGCGATGCCATCTTTGCCATCTTTTGAATTACTTTGGAAATTGCCTCATTTTGATTTGGTGAAAAACCAAAGTCCGGCGGCACATCGCCGGCAATTTCGAGCTTTGCCGCGCAACCCGGGGCAGGGCGTGGCAAAACTCGCTCCTTGCCTTACGCTGTATCCACCGTCAGCAAGCTATAGTTTTGGCGTTTTTGACAAATCATAGCTTGACTGGTATGATTTATGATCATAAATGGTATATAAATCAACACTTCGTTTTCACCGTATTGGATACATTGTTTTTTTATTGGCGGTCAAATTATTCGGCTTTGTTGACAAATGTGATAACACGTTGAGGGAACGGAATGTTCAAGCCGGAATTTTCCAAAGCGGGTTTGATTTCGGATTTCACCTGCCAGTACACTTGCCAGTAGTTTTCATTGGCGGTCCAGAAACGGAGAGTCAGGTTCACCGAGCTGTCTGCCAGTTCAGCAACCAGAACCTCCGGCAACGGATCTTTAAGTATAAGATCGTTGTTGAGCATAAGCTTGCGAAGCACCTCCACACCCTTGGTCAGATCATCACCATATGCAATCCCCACGGTGATATCGGCGCGGCGCATGGCGTTGCGCGAATAATTTTTTACGGGGGTACCAAAGATAGCACTGTTGGGTACTGCTACGAAAATTCCGTCAACCGTTTCTATTTCTGTACTGAAAAGCCCCATGGTTTTGATCGAGCCGGCAACAGAACCGCATTCAACAAAGTCGCCGGTTTTATAAGGCCGCAGGATTATCAGCATGACCCCCGCAGCAATATTGCTCATGGAGTCCTTCATTGCCAATGCAACAGTCAGCCCCACCGCACCGAGTACAGTGAGAATGCTTGCAGTATTTATCCCTAAAAGGTCAAGTATGATCAAAAAAGCAAACAGCCAGATAACAGTGCGCGTCAGAACGTACATCAGATGATTGGTGGAACCGTCGATGACAGTCAGTTTGGATGTTGTTTTATTGATGTACTTGCGGGCAATGCGGCAGAATAACCATGCAATCAGAACAACTGCCGCTGCCAGCAGGATTACTTTCAGCAGATGTATGATCGTGTCGCTGTTTTTTTCCCAGAGCTGGGCAAAAAAATCCCCGGTCTTGCCTTCCTGAACTGTTTTGATGACGTTTTCCACAATAGCTTCTGTTTGAGAAGTGCCTTGGGTCGCGGCCTGGGCGGCCGCTTGAGTTTTTTCTGTCATAAAGAGATCCTCCTTTGTTTTTTTTGTGAGGCAAACGATTTCATGAAACCATCAAAAACAGACTGATGAACCGAACCGCTGCCGCGTGAAAGAGCGTTTTTTGCGCGCTGTGGCAGGGCAATACGCAAAAAAGCTTCTGCATCAGGGCGCAGCTTACGTTGTCAGTAACTTTTTGAGGTGTCCTGAAATTACCTCGTGTGCATATCATAAAACTGTTTATGATATGGCATTTTATTGAATATATATGCATGGAGATGTTTTTTCAAGAAAAAATTGCAGAAAAATGCGTTAAAAATTTGTAAATATCTGCAGGAAGTGTATTTTAAAGGATATTGTTGTGGTATTTACCGGTAAGTGCCGGTATTTGCCGTAGAGTTAAGAAACCAAAAACCAAAAAACGAAACAATTAAACAAATGGTCAAAAAACTCAGAACTCCGGACGTCGAAACCAGTAATTTCGTCGATTTCGCCGACATGCCCAGCATGGAAGAACTCCTTACCGGCATCACTGCTGCCAAGAAAGAATTTGTGCCCGGCTCGATTCTCGAAGGTAAAGTTGCCGAAAAACGTACCGATGGTGCTCTTATCGATATCGGTTACAAAGCCGAAGGTTTTGTTCCTGCTGCCGAATTTGCCAACTGGGAAAGCATCTCCCGCGGCGATACCGTGAGCGTCTATCTGGAAGAAAGCGAAAACGAAAACAGCATGCCCGTTTTGAGCGTGCACAAAGCCAACGCCATCATGGCTTGGAACCGTATCACCAGCGAATGCGGCGAAGGTTCCGTGGTCAAGGGCCTCATGAAGCACCGCGTCAAGGGTGGTATCATTGTTGATATCCAGGGCGTGGAAGCATTCCTGCCCGGCAGCCAGATCGATGTTGGTCAGGTTCGCAATATGGATGAATACATCGGCAACGAATACGATGTCAAGATCCTCAAGATCAATACCGACCGCCGCAACATCGTGGTTTCCCGCCGCGAACTGCTGGAAGAAACTATGCGCGACATCCGCAGCAAGCTTCTCGGCGAAATGAAAGTTGGCGATCTGCGTATGGGTAAAGTCAAGAACATCGTTGATTTCGGTGCCTTTATCGATCTCGGCGGCGTCGATGGCTTGCTCCACATCACCGACATGTCCTGGGGCAGACTTTCTCACCCCAGCGAAATGCTGCAAGTCGGTCAGGATATCGAAGTGCTTATCCGCGATATCGATATGGTCAAAGAACGCGTCAGTTTGGGCTATAAGCAGAAGACCAACAATCCCTGGAACGAAGTCGATGCCAAATACCCCGTGGGCAGCCGCGTGAGCGGTACTGTGGTCAATATCATGCCCTACGGTGCCTTTATCGAACTGGAACGCGGTGTTGAAGGTCTGGTCCACGTTACCGAAATGTCCTGGACCAAGCGCATCACCAAGCCGACCGAAGTCGTCAGCCAGGGTGAAACCATCGAAGCGGTGGTTCTCGATATCGATAAAGAAAGCAAAAAGATCAGCCTCGGTTTGCGTCAGCTCGACCGCAATCCGTGGGAAATGCTGCTGGAAAAACATCCGGTCGGCAGCAAAGTCAAGGGCAAAGTCCGCAACATGACCAGCTATGGTGCATTTGTGGAAATCGAAGACGACATCGACGGTATGATCCACGTTTCCGATATGTCCTGGACCCGCAAGATCAACAATCCCTCCGAGCTGCTCAACGCCGGCGACGAAGTCGAAGCTGTCATTCTGGACATCAATCCCGAACAGCAGCGCGTCAGCCTGGGTCTGAAACAGCTGGAAAATGACCCGTGGGAAAACATCGAACAGCTCTACAAGATCGGCGATGTTGTCAAGGGCAAAGTCACCAAAATCACCGCGTTCGGTGCTTTTGTTGAACTTTCCAACAAGATCGACGGACTCATCCACATCTCCCAGCTTTCCAAGGATCATGTGGAAAAGGTCAAAGACGTGCTGAATGTCAATGACGAAGTCGAAGCCCGCGTTATCAAAGTCGACCACGATGAACGTCGTATCGGTCTTTCCATCAAGGCTGTGACCGAACAGTTCAACGAAGAAGACTTGAAGGCTGCCGGCGAAGAATACGCCGCTGCCGCTGCTCTCAAGCCCGAAGATAACATGGTCAACCTCGGTGACCTCTTCGAAGCCCAGAGCAAGTAAGAATAATTTTTCTTGCGTTCAACACTCCGCAAAGCGATTTGCGGAGTGTTTTTTTTATATTGCTTCAGCGTAAAAAAACTACCGGCAGATCCGGTATGTTGCCGCAACAGCTTTCTGCTGATGAAGTTATCAAATGCAAGAGTATTGGTTGACAATGATCAGTGAACAGGGCAGTTGAGAGTGTATAAATCTATTACTGTCTTTTGCTGTTGCTGACAATTATTGCAAAAGATAAGTAAGTCAAATCCCGTATCGGGCTGCGAGGGGAGTTTTGAAAGATCGGTGCATGAGGTTGCGGCAAAATTGTTTTGCGCAAAAGAAAGAGTAAAAAATATTCTCTTGCCGCACTTTCTCCTGCCGCAGCTTTTTCTTGGGGGGAAGGGGGCTTCTGCCAAATAGTTTTATATCCGCAGGATAAAATATTTCTATGCAATGATTTTTTGTTGCTGCTATATAATCAAGTGCAGATAAAAATTCAATAAAAAAGGGGCATTGCAATTTTATTGGAGTTTTGCAAGTGCCCCTTTGATTACAGCAATAAGTTTTGATCAGCCGAAAAGTTTTTCGGGGTATTCGCCTTTGTCTGCAAGTGCCTGCAATGTGGCAACGGTTTTATCCCGATCTTCCCGGTAAGTGACACCAAACCAGCTGGCATTGGTGGTCAGCATTTTAAGCTGCATCTTGCCGGATTTGATCAGACTATCGGCTACGCTGGGTATATAGAACTCGCTCTTGAGTTCCGTACCTTTAACCGCAAGAAATTCATTCAAAAGCCGTTCGATTTCCGGGAAGATCTCCGGCGAATATCCCCAGAAGTTCATTGATACAAGGGTATCTTCTGCCAAAGCAATCGTGCTGTTATCATCTTGCAGACTTTCGATAATACCGCTTTGAGTATTGCGCACGATTTTGGTGTGTTCCACCACGCTGGCAAGATTGCCCGCTTTTACTTCGCAGACTCCGCGGGAAACAGTGCCGTTTTCTGACAGGGTATTGGCTACTTTATAGCCGCACATGGCGCCGTACAAACCGCCCGCAACTGCCCGTTCATCAAGATAAGCTGCCAGCTGGTTGTAACTGTCGCGACCGTAAAAGTCGTCGGCATTGATCACTGTCATGGGGGTTTTGACCACATTGCGTGCTGCATAAAGTGCGTGCGCCGTACCCCAGGGCTTGACCCGGTCTGCCGGCGGAACAAAGCCGTTGGGCAGGTCTTTAAGATCCTGAAAGGCGTAATCAATATCCACATGACCAGCGTAACGGGCACCGATGACCCGCTTGAATTCATCTTCAATATCCCGGCGGATAATGAACACGATCTTGTTGAATCCGGCTTGCATGGCATCGTAAACCGAGTAATCCATCAGAGTTTCGCCGTGGGGCCCCAGAGTATCCAACTGCTTGAGTC
>JAFVQX010000052.1 GCA_017504585.1 Lentisphaeria bacterium | reverse complement strand
GGGAAGAGGGAAAGAACCTTTCCTGAAAAGGTTTTTCCCTCTTCCCCAAGTTCTCCCGTCAACCTTTATCAGATCGAGTCGATCGCTGCGTTGATTTCTTTTTCCAGCGAGCCGCCCAGACCGTAGATGATTCTGGTTGCCAGTTCCACCGAGGCGATCACTACCCGGTATTCTGCGGGCAGGCGGTCGATGCGGTCGGCATACTTGGTTGCCAGTGTCCGGGGCAGGTGGGCGAGGATGATTCTGTCGTCCAGCTTATCCGGATTCTGGGTAAAGTATTCGGCGATGGCAAAGTTTTTGCTGTTGATGGTGCTGCTCAACTCTTCGGTCAGATCAGTAAGATACTTGCCGGTTTCGTTGTGAGCGGTAAAGAGCCATTCGGCTTCGCCCTGGGCGAGGTTGGCGAGTTTTTCCAAGACTTCGCTGACGATGGCATCTTTTTCTTTGCGGAACTCTTCTTCGCTCAAGAGCAAGCCGGAGAGGATCTCAAAGCTGGAAGTGATGACACCGCACTTGTTGGCAGAAGCGTCTTTCACAATGGGGATCCCGGCATCCTGCAATTTGATGCGGGCATCCGGCGTGATAAAGCTGTTGCCGCCTTCCACGATCGCCCGGCTGGAAGGTACGCCGTCGGGCAGATAGTCCATATAGTTGTTGATGTTCAAGGTGGAAGGTCTGCCGCCGCAGGGCATGAAAATATCTGCATAGTTATACAGATTGTTCTGGAATATACTCATATATTCGTTGCGGTCGACTTTGCGTTCAAAGTTTTTGCCCTTCTGACGCTCCACAAGGCGGTATTTTTTGTTCTCTTCTTTGCTGAAGAGCATGTAAGCTCCGTCGCCCTGGAGTTTTGCCGGATCAAAGCTGTCCAGATTGGCTTTCAAAACCAATTTGCCCAGTTCTTCCCGGTCGATACCTTCGGGGTCGTAGATCACGGCCGGGCCGTCGGTAATGGCAACGATCTTGAGTTGGGGGTGCATATAGCTTGAGTCGGCTTTTTTAGCCAGCAGAAGCTTCATCATGTTGCCCGCCACGTCACCGCCGGGGCCGCCGGCGATCTTTACGCTGAATTCGCCTTCCGGATCGATTTCCAGCTCTTTCATGGTACGCAAAAGATACTGGTAGACCCCGAAGCTGGTCACGCCGTACTCTTTGTGGTTGATACCGCTGTCGGGTTTGCCGGAAATCAGACCGGAACCGAGGGTGTAACCGACCTTTTCGGCATATTTGCCCATCCAGACGATCATATCGTCAAACATATTTTCATCGGGGCCGATTTCGATGATCTCTTTTTTGCCCAGATAGTCAACGATGTTTTTATCTTTGAGCTTGCCGTTTTCATCGTAATTGATCAGCGAAACAAAGGCTTCGCAAACTGCCCGCTGGGCTGTCCACAAAGCAGGCTTGAAATCTGCCGAAGGAGCCACATTCAGGAGCATGATCATCTTGGAGCCGCCTTCGTAAATATCTTTGTTCTTCAAATGCTGGGTGTGGGCAAGCACAAAACCTTCCCGGAAGATTTCGTCGTTGGCGGCTTCAAAGAGTGCCATTTCATCGAGCTTGCTGCTGCCCCGTTTGGGGATAACTGTACGCCAGCCGCCACGGGCGATTTCGGCAAAACGCACCTGGAACCCGATAGCTTCTTTGCGGTAGAAGAAGAATACACCCACCGGGCGCTCCGCCGGGAATGCCTTGTTGTACGCTTCATCCATTTCGCCAAAGTAATCCATGAAAGCCGGATCCAACCGGAAGGCAAAAGCTGCCCGTTTATCCGAATAGCAGTTGCACTTGAGGATCATCCGGGTAAACATGGATGCTGCATTGAGGATGTTTTTGGCTGTTACATCGTTGTAGTAGACGCCGCTGTTGATGGAGGCGATTTCTTCGTCAATGCTGGCAAGCAGAGCTTCCGCCGCTTCGGCATCGAATACCTTGGAGGGATTGAATTTCCAGTCAAAGTAATCCAGCAAATGCCGCAGCACCACAGGATTGAGTGCCATGTAGCGGTGAATATCATATTTATTATAACGGCTGCGGTCGATGAAGGAAAACTGGGTGTGCAGAAATTCTGCCGCACCCCGCAGGATGTTGGCTTCCTGATAGGTCATCATGCCGGTTTTTACAAAATATTCATCAAAAAGATCGTCTTTGACGCTCCAGAAAAGATCTATCATGTCCTCTGCAAGTTTGTCCATATTTAAACTGCCGGCAAAAGTGAATTTGCCGATGTAAACTGGCTTGCGGTCAAAATCTTCGGCAGATGGTTGATCTGTAAGCTTGAAAAAACCTTCGGAAACGACCTCAAATGCTTTGTCTGCAAAAAAAGATTTCAGAGTTGCTTCATAATTTTCCACCCCGGTAAAAGTGGGGATCGCCAGGGTGATACTATTCTTCTCAATGATCAAAGCCGGATAATCACAACTCTGTGCATGTAATGCCTTTTCGATTACAACATCAGGTACTTTGTCATTGTATTTGGCGACAGCGTCTGCCGTAAGACGCATCAAAAGATCTTCGCGGTCACTCATCGAACAACTCCTTAAAAAGCTTGGGGGATTTTTTCTGAAAAACAGTTGATCCCGAATTAAAAATTTTATTCTGGTTTTTTGCCGGCATTTACAATATATATATTAAGAAAAAATGCAAATTCAAAATTTAAAAAAAGTGCAAAAAAGCATACTGAAACGGTTCAGCAAAAATGCTGAATTTGCGTCAGCAATTTTGCTGACACATGTTGCAGTTTTTTCAGCAAAAAACAAATTGCGTTCTCAAAGGCTGTTTTGACCGATAAGATCCTGATAAGGCAGTGCTTGCAGACGGTAATTTTTGGGCGTGGAGTTAAAGCGTTTGACAAAACTGCGGTGAAAGACTTCCACATGCTCAAAACCGCATAAAGCTGCCACTTCTTTTATGGGCATATCGGAGCTTTCCAGCAAGCGGCGGGCTTGTTCAAAGCGTTTTTCGTTGATGTAATCCAGCAAAGTCGTATCCAGAAATTTACTGAATAAATTAAATAGTTTGTTGCGGGGGATCTTCAATTTTTCCGACAATGCCGCACTTGAGAGATCACCGGCAAGATTGTTTTCTATATACATAAGTATATTACGCAATACAACTTCATCGGCTTGGGGCGTTTGCCCGATAATGGATTTGCCGTCCAGATTTTTCAGCGACAACGCGTGCATCAAAAGTTCGCTCAAGCAATATGCACCCACTATTTTTGATTGCTGCGGAGTGTTGGCGCTGAAGAAAAACGCACTGTGGGTTTGCCGGATAAAATCTTCGAAGGCTTCATGACTGCCCCGCCACGAACTGACCCGCGGGGCAACGCGTTCTGCGGTTTGGGCGGCAAACTGAAAAACTATGCAGCGGTATGGCTCGCTTCGGCTGGTATCAAAAATGGTCATATCGCCGGGAACATGCCAGAAAATCGTGCCCCGGCGGTAGGTGCGTTTTTCGCTGCCGCTGCCGAAATAGACTTCGCCGCCGGTGAGCATTTCCACAACATGCAGATTTTCCGGTATCATATACGGAACGGGGTTGCGATCTGCCGGGGCGGTATAGAGCATAACTTTTTTCAGCGACAAGAGATTTTCGGCAAAATTCATAAAAAACGGCTCCGGTTATTGATTGTCAATTAAAAAAGTACGAATTGTCAATAAAATGCTTGGTTTGACTCTTGAAAACATTATTTTTTTGTTTACATTAAATCAGTGACGAAACTATAGTTCATCAAAAACAAATTGTCAAATCACATTATCCAAAAAAGGAGGAAAAATGAAAAAAGATCTGGCTGTGCAGCTTTACAGTCTGCGTAAGTTTGCCGCTGAAGATTTTTACAAAGAGCTGGAATTTGTTGCCGAAGTTGGCTATAAAGGTGTGGAACCGGCAGGGTTCTGGGATATCCGACCTTCGGAATTCCGTAAAGTCTTGGACGATCTGGGGTTAAAGATGGAAACCAGCCATTCGCCCTGGGCGCGGCTCAACAATATCGGCGAAGTTATGGATATAGCTGCTGCCGCAGGTTTGGATAAAATCGTCTGCGGTTACACCTGCGAAGATTTTGCCGATCTGGATGCCATCAAGCGCACTGCCGAAACCACGAACAAAATCAAAGAGATCGTGGAACGCAACAACTTTACGCTCTTCCAGCACAACCACGATTTTGAATTTGCCCGGATCGACGGCAGACTCAAATACGATATTTACCGGGAACTTTGCCCCGGTGTGAAATATCAGTTGGATTGCTTCTGGTCAACCAATCTGGGCAACGAAGACCCGCTGGAAATGCTCAAACTTTTTGCCGACGATGTTATTTCAATACACATGAAAGACGGCTTTGTCACCCAGAAGGTTTCCGGCAGCAAGATGGTCAACGGTATTCTGGAGCGGCCGGTGGAGCTTACACCGCTGGGGCAGGGCGAACTGCCCATCAAAGAGCTGGTGGCGGCGATCCCGGAACAGGTGAACACTATTGTTGTAGAGCTGGATTTCTGCTGCAAAGAAATGCACACAGCTTTGCGCGAAAGCTATGAATATATGACTCAAAACGGCCTTGCTCAAGGCAATAAATAAAAAGGAGATTTTTTATGGAAAAGACCAAAGTAGGTGTAGTCGGCTGCGGTATGATCAGTGATTTTTATCTCTCGGCAGCCAAGCGTTTCCGCAATCTGGATATTGTGGCATGTGCCGATATTATCCACTCCCGGGCGGAAGCTAAAGAAGCGGAATATGGCTGCAAGGCCTTGAGCTGCGAAGCTATCATGCAAGACCCCGAAATCGAAATGATCATCAACCTTACTCCCCCCAAGGAACACACCAAAGTAGCTATGGCGGCACTCAATGCCGGTAAGCACACTTATTCGGAAAAACCTTTCGGTGTGGATATAGAAGATGCCAAACAGGTCTTAAAACTTGCCAAAGAAAAAAATCTCCGGGTGGGGTGCGCTCCTGATACCTTTCTGGGCGGCGGCTTGCAAACTGCCCGTAAACTTGTTGACGACAACTGGATAGGCAAAGTCAAATCCGGTACCGCCGTGGTTGCCAGCCGGGGGCCGGAAAAGTGGGGGCACGCACCGTTTTTTTACGATACCGGTGCCGGACCGCTGCTGGATATGGGGCCTTATTATGTGACTGCACTGGTAAATATTCTGGGCCCGGCAAAGAGCGTAACTGCTGTAACACTCAAGGGCAGCGAATACCGTACACTGGGCGCCAAGGTATCTGAAGAGTATCAGGATAAGTACGAACCCTACGGCAAATATCCGGTGAATGTGGATACGCACTATACCGGCGTTATTGAGTTCCACTCCGGAGCTGTTATTACGCTTTTGAGCAGTTTTGAAGTCTACCGTCACGACCACAGCCCCATCGAGCTTTACGGCGAACAGGGTTCGCTGCTGCTGCCTGACCCCAACCAGTTTACCGGTCCGGTGAAACTTTTCCGCCGGGAGTGGAAGTACGAGGAAGGCTTTAAGGAAGTACCGCTGGTTTACGGTCACGCCTGTCCCAGCCGCAGTATCGGTGCAGCGGATATGGCAATGGCGATCAAGACCAACCGCCCCCACCGTGCCAGCAGCGAACTGGCGTTCCATGTGCTGGATATCATCTTGAGCTTTGGCAAATCCAGCAGACTGGGTCGTAAAGTCGAGCTGGAAAGCTCTTGCGAAAGACCCGCCCCCCTGCCGCTGGGGTTGGAAGATGGCATGATCGACGAATAAGCTGTTTATACAGTTGCGATTTGATCGGGAAAGCGGGATGTTGCAAACTCTCTAAAAAGGGCTGTAATATCCCGTTTTTTTTACGCTAAAGCAATATAAAAAAAACGACAGCAATCACTTGCTGTCGTTATGGATCAAAGATGGTGGCTGGAGGTGGATTCGAACCACCGAAAGCATCGCTAGCAGATTTACAGTCTGCCCCCTTTGACCGCTCGGGAATCCAGCCATATTTTTCTGTCGGGTTTGGCAACTGGAGCGGGTAACGGGAGTCGAACCCGTATATCCAGCTTGGAAGGCTGGTGCACAGCCGTTATGCCATACCCGCAATAGATTCAAAACCTACGAGTGTTTATGACACCCAAATTTTAATGGTACCGACGGTGAGAGTCGAACTCACATTCCTCGCGGAACACGGACCTGAACCGTGCGCGTCTGCCAATTCCGCCACGTCGGCTTACCAAATCAACACTGCACTGCTTGGTGCATGTCATTTAATATATACCCAAGAATTTATTTTGCAAATCTTTTTGAGCTGATTTTTCAGAAAAAATTTGTTTTTTTATAAATTTTTATTTGTTGCGGAGATTAAAAGCTGTTTCCGGCCAGCGGCGGAGGCGCTGCGAGGCTGGTGTTATATGCCGGAAACATAAAAAAACAGGATCATCTGCATTCAGACGACCCTGTTGGATATTTCAGCGTTGATACAGTTTATTCTTCGTCGCTCAAGTCTTTGGCTTCTGCCATGACCTGACCGGCAGTGAGTTCTGCGTTATAGAATTTTACGTCGCTGATTGCTCCCATAAAACTGTATGCCGAACCGGTGCTGTAACTGCCAATGCAAAAATAGTCACGGCCCTTGGTCACGACCATTTCTTTGCTGTTTGCCAATGCTCCGTTCACATAGAGCTTGAGCACCTTGCCGTCGTAAGCCAAAGCAATGTGGCTCCAGGCGGAACGCTTGACCGGGAATTTGGCTTCGGAAGCGGTCATACCGGCACTTTTCTTGCCGTCGCCGCTGCTGATGCTGGCAAGATTCCACGCCAGACAGATCCGCAAACCGGGCCCCCGGTCGCTGACAGTGTTGGAAACCAATTCATAGTTGGCTTCCCGCTTCATGACTTTGCGGCTTTCGGGCATGACCCAGAAAGTGATGGTAAAGGGTTTGGTGTTGTCAAAAAAGCTCTTGGTGGGAACTCTGACGCAGCCGCCCACTCTTTTTTTGGTGGGGTCGCCGCAAAAATAGAGCGCTTTACCGCCTTTTCTGCCTTCGACCCACTTGGTGTTTTGAGCATTAAAAACGGTACCGGCGGGCACGTTGGCAACTGAACTTTTGATGACTTTGCCTTCGCCGTCATCCAATTTCCAGTAACCGACCGGCTCCGGAGTTTCGGCAAAAGCAGTAATGGCGGCTGCTGCACAAAGCGCAGCAAAGAGAGTTTTCAACATAATCTGATCCTTTCGTTATATGTTGTTTGAAATCACTTTTAATATCAATATACTTCGATTTCGTCGATTTTGCAAGTGGGGCCGTTGGTGGCGGTCACAAAAATCCGCAACCGGTCGCTTTCCACCGCCGGGAACGAACACTCGTTCCAATGTTTGTCAGAACCTTTGACCGAGGCAGCGGTCACAAATTTGCCGTCTTTGAAAATTTGCACTTCAAAGTCACGCAAACTGTTTTCGTAAGCACAAACCCTGACTTTGCTCATGGAAATAACTTTATCGAATTTAAGTTCGATCCAGTCCGGAGCCTGATTGGGGGTCTTGTCGTGCCAGACAGTATATTTGATATTGCTGTTTTTGTAATCCACGATCACGCCATCGGTAACATGCCACAAACCGCAGTCGGCACGGCGGTTCATCCCGGCATTGCTGGAGGCAGAAATCTGCACATGATCGTGTTCAAACATCTGGAACGCCTTGTTGCCGGGCTTCCGGCGAGCGTTGTTTACTTGGGCGATCTCGGCTTCGATCCGGGCAACGGGAGTAACTTTCGCAGCGTTGGCATCGGTCGTATAAATATGCACCTGATAATTGTCAAACAGGTCACTGAACTTGCCGCTCCGGGCGTTTACGGTACGGTTTTCGCTGACCACATAAAGTTTGCGGTTGCCGATTTCGGGAACAGTAAAGGTGGCTTTTTCTTTGTTGTGAGTGGTGGAAACCGCCATAACAAAGTAGTCATCATTGAGTTTTTTGACCACATAACGCACTGCCGGATTACTTACTTTGATATTTTTACTGACCACATCATCAGCAAGGAATGCGGGGGCAAGATATTGCATTTCTTTTACAAAGTAAGGCATCCCGATATAGATCTCGGGGTAGTGCGGGGTCAGACGGTTATAGGTCAAAATTCCTCTGCCGCCCATGATGAGAGTCATCAGGTATTGGGTGCGGATCTCATCGTAAGTGGGTATGCGGCTGTCGGCAGCACCCCAGTCGCCGTAGTTGAAGCCCTGCTGCAGAAAGGTGATGGTCTGGGGATGGCGGCGGTTGCGGTTGAACTCGATCGCCTGATCCATAAAAGTCACCACCTTGGAAAAATTGCTCTTATGCTGATTTTTGGCAGGATTGGGGTAGGGGTGTAAGCCGTTGATTTCGGCTGCATCGGCATAATCTTTGCCGCCCACCACTGAATTGTTGGAGATCACAATGGGGTGATAGGGGTCTTCATCCCGGATGATCCGTGCCGCATCGGTAAGTCCGGAGGCGGAAATGCCGGAAATTTCAGGCTCGTCGGAGAGGTAATAAGCAAACATCGCCGGATTATTGCGGTACTTACGCACTGTTTTGCGGATAATGGCTTCTTCTTTAGCCGGAATAGAGGGCAGTTTGTAAGCATTTCTGGCAGGGAAACTTGACCACATAAGATTGCCGGTAATGAACTTGCCGCCCTTTTCAAAGGCTTTTTCGCCCACGCCGATGGGAATACCTTTTACATGCAGATCGTTCCACTCGCTCATAACAAAGTAACGTTTGCCATCCACCCGCCAGAATCTCTCCTTATCCAGCCAGACTTCGCCTTTCTGATAAGGCAATTTCCGCAAAGCGTGGGTATTTTCGCCAACAAGTTTACCTTTTTTGTCCAATGCTCTGACAAAAATCTGCATCTTGCTTTCCGGCAATTTATCTGCCGGGAAAGTCACTTTGCCGGGTTTGAGCATCTTTTTGCTGACCAGAACTTTGCCATCCAAAGTTTTGATACCGGTAACAAAAGCTCCGGTCTGGGCTGCGGGCAGATTGGATTTAACAGTGTAAACTACATTCTTCAAGTTCTGGGTGGCAAAAATCGCATCCCGGTAATGGGGATCAAGCAGAGTTATTTCCACCGGCGAAAAATCAACACTCAAAGGGTAAGTACGGCGTTTGTAGATTTTTTTGGTCACCGGGTCGCTGATGCTGACGATACAGCGGTATTTGCCGGGGCCGCCCAGCTCCAGACCGCGGGAAACAACTTTGATAGTTTCTTCGCTCTTGAATTTGCGGGGAGTTACTGCCGTGGCACTGCCGTTGTCGCCCAGAATCACAAAGTCCACCAACGCATCCTGGGCTTGAGCAGCCAGATTGCTGACACTTACACTCAAATCAACTTTAAGGTTTTTGCCGCTGCGTTTGACACTGACCGCGGGCGGCGAAGTTTCCCAGCCATACTTGGCAAGGGGTATATCCATACCTTGCACTTTAAGGAACATACCTGCTACATTAAAATGGCCGTTGGCGGCACTGGATTCCTGGTTGGGGTTGCGGGTATCCCGGCAGAAGTTGAACCCCCAGTCTTTGGAGCCGCCGGGGATAATATCCAATGTGTAATATGGTACGCGGATTTCCACAGAATAGCCGTTGCCGGTTTTGGCGGCACGGGCTTTGATCGCACCGTTCCATTTATCATCACCCACATAGCCGCCCTGATCGCAATAACGGTCATTGATCGCTCCAAGACTGTTGACCAGTATGTGAAAATAGCGGTCGCCGGTTTTGTTGGGGTCGATCATAACTTCCACGCAGTCATCATAATAGACCCGATCACTGCGTTTTTTGGCAGTTGCCTTGATGGTACCGCCGGGGGGTGTGGGGCAATCGAAGCCGATATAAACGGCGTTATCATCGTAAAGCAGTTTGGCGGTAGTGGGATATGCCGGTTTTTTGAGTCCGTTTACATAAAACTTATTGACCGTAGCGGCTTTTGCCCACGCTTTTTCCGAGAGTTTGCCGTCAATATTGAGTTTTCCTTCCACCCGGACAGCTTGCAATGTTGCCGGAGCTGCGGAAAGTGCCGAAGCTGCGG
>JAFVQX010000051.1 GCA_017504585.1 Lentisphaeria bacterium | reverse complement strand
GAAGAGGGAAAAACCTTTTCAGGAAAGGTTCTTTCCCTCTTCCCCAAACCCCATCACCCTTTTCCAAACCTTTTATTGGCATTTATCTATTTATGTAACAAATAGATAAATGCCCTTTAAGTTTTGAAAAATTTGCTTCAACATTTGTTCTGTTTATCAAACGATATTGGGAACAGAGCCAATTTTTACAACAACTTTATTATACTGTCGGCGCTCCGAATGCTTCCAACAGCTGCGAAAGCTCTTTGCGCTGATTTTTGCGATCGACCACCCGATCGATCAAACCTTTTTCCAACAGAAATTCTGCGGTCTGGAAGTTTTCCGGCAGTTTGCTGTTGGTGGTTTCCTGGATCACCCGCGGACCGGCAAAACCGATCATTGCACCCGGCTCCGCCAGAATAACATCGCCCAGGGTCGCAAAACTCGCGGTCACCCCGCCGTAAGTGGGGTTGGTCATCAAAACGATATAACCCAAACCGGCTTCGGCATGGCGTTCCAGCGCACCGGAGGTTTTTGCCATCTGCATCAAGCTCAAGATACCTTCCTGCATACGGGCACCGCCGGAAGCGGTCACCAGCACCACCGGGCACTTTTCTGCGGTGGCTTTTTCCACCAGACGGGTGATTTTTTCGCCCACAACGGAACCCATACTTGCACCCATATAGCGGAAATCCATGATCCCCAGCATATATTTGCGGCCATCCAGCGCGGCGCTGCCGCAAGTAACGGCATCGTTGGCACCGGTCTTTTTCTTATTTTCCGCAATTCTGGCGGTGTAGGGTTTGGAATCCACAAATTCCAGACTGTCCACCGAAGTCAGGTTATGATCGATTTCCTGAAAGCTCTCCGCATCGGTCAACAACCGGATGCGACCGGTAATGCTCATTGCCAGATGGCATGCGCAATATGTACAAACATAGAGATTTTCCGCCAACTGATCGCGGTAAAGGGTGCGTCCGCACTCCTTGCACTTGACCCATGCACCATCAGGGAACGCCATGCGGTGATGAGGATTTGCCTGAACCCCAACTTTCAGGGTCGAATATTTTCCGTTTGAATCCGACATGTTTTTACCGTATATTGTGTAGCTGAACTCTTTATTAACCAATGACCCGGTGCAAAAATACACCGTCAACAATATTGAGTTAATATAACCCGATTTGCTGATATTTGCAAATATTGAAAGAACAATTCCGCAAAATTATCGTTCAGCCAGATACTCCAGATAGCACTCTTTGAGGTTTGCTGCTGCCGGATAGCAGGAGTTGCTGCTCAAAAAGTGCGGTGCTTCAAAGGTAATGATCTTTTCGCAATATTTATTGGCGGCTTCCAGCTTGCAGAGCATCTTGCTCCATTCGATGACCGGGAATCGCCAGGGCATATCCCGGTCGAAAGTTTCCAGATTGCTCCAGAATTTGACATTGAATTTATCGCAAACCTCTTTGGTTGCTGCCATAAAATCGGGCAATTCGTTGAAATCCACATGGCCGTCCATAAAAGCGGCGTAGTCGATCAAACCTTCCATTTCTGTATAAAGGTACTCAAAGTGTTGGGCGTGGAGTTCGGGCGTTACGGCAAACTGCGGCTCGTACTTTCTGCCGGCATATCTCGGCGAGATCAATATGGGTTTGTCGGGCGTATCGGAGCGCATTTTCTTTGCCAGCGGTTTCCAGACCTTTTCCTGATGGAACTTTATATCACCTTCGTGGGAGATATACCAGCCGCAGAAACTCTCGTGATGACCATAACGCTCCAGAAGTTCGTCGATCAGGCGGCTGTTGAGGTCAACTTCTTTTGCCCAGTCGTTTTTCAGCCAGTATTTGCAGGAGTCAAAGAGGCCCATAAATACTTTCATTTCCAGCTTATCGGCTTCTTCGAGGATAAATTCCAGCAGATCATAATGGCCGTGCAGGGTGCATTGGAGCGTAGGCGAGTCATACATGGCAGAATCTTTGAATCCCACCCGGATGATCACCAATGTATCAATGCCCATGGCTTTCTGTTCGGCAAGTTCTTTTGCCCAGATGCGTTTTGTCCAGTTGTTGGCAGGAATATCGGCGGCAACACCGTCAATAAAAGTTCCGGTGATGGGGATAAATGCGTTGCTCATAAATATATCTGCCTTTTTTATTCTAAAGTTGAGATTTCTTCGGCGGTAAGTGCCTGATTGTAGATTTGGGCGGTGCTGACCAAGCCTTTGAAGGCATATCCGGCACCGGCGGGCGAAGTTCCGCCAATGGTGAACCAGCGGCCCTTTATATTGCCGATTGCAGCGGGAACCGGCTTGCTGACCGCTTTGCCGTTGACATAGATCACCACATTTTTTGTATCGTAAGTTACCACGCAATCATACCATGTTGCGGGCTTGACTACAAAACTTGCCGGAGTCTGAACGGCTCCGCTGGATTTGACTCCGTAGCGGCAGTGGATCGCCCGCCAGTACAAAAAGAGTGTTACCCCGGTAACTTTGTCTGCACCGTTGCCGAACTGGAAAAGCTGGTAACGCACATTGCGCTGGTAATCTTCGGGGGTTTTAAATGCAAATCGCAAAGTAAAACCCTTTGACAGATCAAAAGTTTTAGGCGGCGTAATTTGCAAAACGCTGCGGGGTGCTGTACGGTCGCCATTGAACTGCAATACTTTGCCGTCGGGACCTTCCGCCCATGCGAGCTTTTGGGGTGCGGAAACCACCACTTTGCACTTGTTTGCTGAAAGATCTTTGATTGCGGCAGTATCGCCGCTGTTGAGTTCCAGATCCATCACCGGTTCGGCGGCAACGAGCGTGGCAGCAAAAACTGCGGACAACGCACAAATAAGTTGTTTTTTCATTTTTTATCTCCTGATTTTATTTATTCGCTATG
>JAFVQX010000003.1 GCA_017504585.1 Lentisphaeria bacterium | reverse complement strand
GGGCAAACAAGGCCTGGGTGGAGGCACCCATACCAAAGGTAAGCATGGTAGTAGTAATAGCCACATATTTTTCAGGAACAGTACAGCCGGCTTTGACCAGTTCCAAACCGAAGAGTTCAAAGCCGCTTACCATATTGGCAGCAGTAAAGACCACTTTGTCAAGAATAACATACCACAAGCAGATATCCAGCAAGCCAAGACCGACCACCACCAGACCCATAACGGCACCGGAGCGGAAAGCCACCTGCAAGCCGCGGTTCAAACCTTCGCTGGCAGCCTGGGCGGTACGGTTGCTGGCAGCAGTAGCAGTACGCATACCGATATAGCCGCAAAGACCACTGAAGAAACCGCCGGTCAGGAATGCCACCGGCACAAAGGGGTTCTGCAGACCGAAGAAAGCCAGCACTGCAAACAGCACAAACAGCACTGCAAACACCCAGCCCACGATCTTGTACTGACGGAAGAGATATGCCATAGCGCCTTCGCGGACGTAACCGGCGATCTCTTTCATCTTGTCACTGCCTTCACTAGCGGACATCATCTTCTTGTAGAAAACGACCGCCACGATCAATGCCAACACCGAAGCTGCGGGGGCGACCAGCCACAAGGTCTGCAATTTGCAGACTGCCTTGTCGCAGACTTCCGCCGCACCGGCTGCCGGAGCCAGCACCAATGCCGCAACAGCGGCACCAAACAACTTTTGGATCATTTTACATGACCTCCTTAATAATGATTGATAATATTTGAGAAGCAAAACTCCCTGTCATGATGCTTCAAAAATTGCTGAAAAGTCCATCCCGCAACTTTTACAAATATCCGGACAAGGTATTGCAAACCCGTGTCAGCTGATCTGTTAAGGCACAAAAAAACCCGACGACCTGCTATGATTTTTCAACCCGTAGCTGACCGTCATGGCATTATTGACCAAAATTTTCAGCTTTATTACTATATCCCCATTTTCTGAAATTGCAAGTTTTGGCAAACGATGTTATATTAACAAGACGTTAATGTTTGGTTCAGATTATCAGATTTTACATAATAATACATATCTTTTGTTGAAAGGAACAAAAATCATGAGCGAACAGCCGCAGACGCCTGAAATGGAAAATCAGGAAATCAACACTATTGAAAATGACAACAAGATCGTTGCCCAGCGCACTCTCAAAGTCCGGGAACTGGAAGCAATGAATATCAACCCCTGGGGCGAACGCTTTGACGGTGCCGAAAAATGCGCCGCTTTGCGGGAAAAATTCGATGCCGAAGCCGCTCCCGAAGTTGAACAGCCCGCCTGTGCCGCCGGCCGTATTATGGCGATGCGTCTGATGGGCAAAAGCATTTTTGCCAACATCCAGGACAGCTCCGGCAGAATGCAGCTCTTTGTGGGCAAAAACGATCTGGGCGACGAAGCCTTTGCCTTGTTCAAAAAAATGGACATCGGCGATATCATCGGCGTAAAGGGCAATCTCTTTACCACCCGTACCGGCGAACTTACCATCAAGGTCAAAGAGTTCAAGCTCCTCTGCAAAAGTCTGCGGACTCTGCCCGAAAAATTCCACGGTTTGACCAATGTGGAACAGCGTTACCGCCAGCGTTATCTGGATTTGATGACCAATCCCGACAGCATGGAAGTATTCCGCAAACGGTTCGCCATCTTGCGCGAAGTGCGTAACTTTTTGAGCGAACGGGACTTTGTGGAAGTGGAAACCCCCATGATGCAGCCCATTCCCGGCGGTGCCAGCGCCAAGCCCTTCAAGACCTACTACGAAGCATTGAGTACTGATATGTATATGCGTATTGCTCCGGAACTCTATTTGAAGCGTCTGCTGGTGGGCGGTTTTGAGCGGGTCTTTGAAATGAACCGCAACTTCCGTAACGAAGGTATCGACCGCCGCCACAGCCCGGAATTCACCATGCTGGAACTCTATCAGGCATACGGCAACTGCGAAACGATGATGGAACTTATCGAATCCATGATCAAGACCGTTGCTATGAAGGTTTGCGGTACGTTGACCATCGACAACGGAGCCGGCAAGATCATCGATCTGGGCAAACCCTGGCGCCGGGTGACCTATCACGATCTGGTGCGTGAAAAGGGCGGCGATGACTGGTTCGACATCACTTACGAAGAACGGGTGGCACGCGCTCAAAAGCTGGGGCTGGATGTGGACAATACCACTCCGGACTTTGAAGTTACCAACGAAGTTTACGAAAAACTTATTGAACACACCCTCATTCAGCCCACCTTTGTTATGCGGATGCCTTCGGTGCTGCTGCCGCTGGCACGCGCTTGCAAAGATGACGCCAATTTAGTGGATGTGTTTGAGCTGGAAATCAACGGTCAGGAGATCGCTCCGGCCTACACCGAACTCAACGACCCCATCGAACAGCGCAAACGCTTTACCGAACAGTTTGAACGGGACAAGGCTTCCGGCGAACTCATGGCAGACAAGATCGACGAAGACTTCCTGACTGCTCTGGAATACGGTATGCCCCCCGCCGGCGGTATGGGTGTGGGTATCGACCGTCTGGTGATCCTGCTCACTGGTGCCGACAGCATCCGCGACGTGATCCTGTTCCCCCACATGAAACGCAAGTAATATTATAAGGTCAAAAAAATGAAGACTATTCTTTTTCAAGGCGACAGTATCACCGATTGCAGCCGCAACCGGGATTCAGCACCCAACATGCCCGCACATCTGGGGTATGGGTATCCGAATTTAGTCAGTGCCCAGCTGCTCTACGAACATGCCGAAGATATGTACCGCTGTATCAACAAAGGTATCTCCGGCAACCGGGTGGTGGATCTTTACGCCCGGTGGAAGATCGATGCATTGAACTTTTCTCCCAATCTTATTTCCATACTTATCGGCGTAAACGATGTGTGGCACGAAGCCAATCAGAACGGCGTGGAAAGCGACCGTTTTGAACTGGTTTACCGCATGCTGCTGGAGTGGACAAAAAAGGTTTTGCCGGAAGTTAAGCTGATCATTATGGAGCCTTTTGCTCTGCCCAGCGATGTGGTAGCCGGTGAGTTTATGCCCGAAGTAAAGCTCCGGGCGGAGATCGCCAAAAAGCTCGCCGGTGAATTTGATGCAGTATTTCTGCCTTTGCAGGAAAAACTGGATGCCGCCGCCAGGCGGAACAGCAACAGCTATTGGCTGTGGGATGGGGTACACCCCACCCCCGCCGGACACCGTTTGATCGCCGATGCATGGCTGGAAGCAGCAAAACCTTTGTTGAAAGATTGATTTTATGAAAATACAACTGGGCGAAGTTATTCAGGAACAAACCTGTACCATTGAATATTTTCTGCATCCGGAAGGCGGCACGCGGGGTATGGTCATCGTGTTCCCTGGCGGGGCTTATCACCATTTGGCGCCACACGAAGCAGTACCGGTGGCAGAAAAATTTGTGGAACTGGGGTTCCACGCCGCTGTTTGCATGTACCGTACCAACCCGGTGACTTATCCGGTGCCGCTGGAAGATGCCCGCAATGCAGTAAAATATACCCGGGAACACGCTGAAGAATTGGGTGTGAAGCCCAACAATATAGCGGTGCTGGGTTTTTCTGCCGGAGGTCATTTGGCGGGGATGGTTTCCAACATGCCCGGTTCGGCAGATGCCCGCCCGGATGCGTCGATCCTCTGCTATCCGGTTTTGAGCAGCGATCCGGCTATCTGCAATATCGGGAGCTACCACAATTTGTTCGGTAATGATCTCCCGGCAGAAGAATATGCGGAGTTTGACTGGACAAAGCAAGCCCATGCAAACACTCCTCCGGCATTTCTCTGGCACACCATACCCGATGCCAGCGTACCGGTGGCAAACAGCATCAATTATGCACTCAAGCTCAAAGAGCTTAATATCGATGTGGAATTGCACATCTACCCCCATGGACCGCACGGTCTGGGACTGGGTGACCGCCCCGGGCATGAGGGTAAATATAACGAAGTAAAATCATGGCCCGCGCTTTGTGCCAGATTTCTCAAAGACCGGGGGTGGTAAATCATGAAGCTCCAGCTGGGGGAGGTTATTGAAAATCAAGCTTGTACCATCGAGTATTTTCTGCATCCGGAAGGCGGCCCGCGGGGGATAGTGATCGTGTTCCCCGGAGGCGGGTACAGATTTCTTGCGCCGGATGAAGGTATTCCGGCGGCAAAAAGATTTGTGGAGCTGGGTTTTCATGCGGCAGTGTGTATGTACCGGGTGGCACCGGTGCATTTCCCCATTCAGCTGGAGGATGCCTGCAATGCGGTACGTTACACCCGTGATCATGCCGCTGAATTAGGAGTCAAGCCCGACAAGATCGCCGTTATGGGGTTTTCTGCCGGCGGACATTTGGCTGGGATGGTTTCCAATATGCCGGACAGTTCGGGTGCCCGGCCGGATGCGTCGATTTTTTGTTATTCAGTATTGAGCAGCCGCCCGGGAAATATCCATGAAGGCAGTTTCAAAAACCTGCTGGGCGACTGCTCGGAGGATGAATACATCAAATTCAGTTGGGCGGATGCTGTTCACAGCAATACACCCCCGGCATTTCTCTGGCACACTATGAAAGATACCGTTGTGCCGGTAAAAAACAGTATCGATTACGCTTTGGCTATGAAAAAACTCAATATCGATGCGGAATTGCATATTTATCCCCAAGGCGGGCATGGGTTGGGGTTGGGCAACCGGCCGGTTTATGAAGGCAGATTTTCTGAAGTTGCTTCATGGACAGAACTTTGCCGCAGATTTCTTAAAGACCGGGGTTGGTAAAAGATGAATACAGCTATTATCACCGAAGCGTTCTTTATCGGGGTGGCGCTGGCGATGGATGCCTTTGCCGCATCGGTGGCGCTGGGGGCTGCCGGAAGAAAGAGCTTTGATTGGAAAAAGATCGCTCTTACAGCGGGATTTTTCGGCTTTTTTCAATTCATCATGCCCTTGATCGGTTTTATCGGCAGCAGTTTTGCCGAACACCTTGTATACAACTACGGCAGTATTGTTGCCGGAGTATTGCTTATACTCATTGGCGGCAAGATGTTTTTTGATAAAGCCGATGATAGTGATGACGGCAAAAAATCATTTTCGCTGCAAAAACTGTTTGTTCTGGCGATTGCCACCAGTATTGATGCGCTGCTGGTGGGGGTGAGCTTCCGCTGTCTGCACCGCACCAGTATTATAGCTGATATAATCATTATCGGCGTGGTTACGGCGCTGATCTCGGCTGCCGGGGGACTGGCTGGGCGCTGGTCGGGCAAACTTTTGGGTAAGCATTGTCCTTTTCTGGGGGGCGGAGTGCTGGTGATGCTGGGGCTGAAAGTGATATTTTTCGGCTGAAAAAAACTTTCTGGAGCAGGGTAGATGTCGCAGCTGGAACGTTTTATAAAATTTCTTACTGCTGAAAAGCAGGCAAGTGCTCATACCGTGGAGAGCTATCGGCTGGATATCCAGCAATTTGTGTCGCTGCTTGCCAATGGCGACGAAGACTTTGACGATTGGGGCAAGTTTGACCGGGAAGACGCCCGCAGTTATCTGCAGGAACTGCACAAACTCGATCTGGCCAAAAGCTCCATTGCCCGCAAACTGGCAAGTATGCGCAGTTTTTATAAATTTATGCTGATCGATGGCGTGGTAAAAGTCAATCCTTTCATGCGGCTTCCCTCCCAGGGCAGGCAGCGCAAATTGCCCAAAGTCATGAGTCTGGGGGCTATTGAAATACTTATTGCCGAAGTTCAGCCCTATTGGGAACGCCAGCTTGTTCATGGCGGAGCCAAAAATGAAGAACTTGCCGCTTTTGCCGCCGCCCGGGATCAGGCGCTGATCGAAGTTATCTACTCCGGCGGTTTGCGAATAAGCGAAGCTGTGGGGTTGAACTTCCGCGATCTGGATATTTTAAGCGGTACAGTTCTGGTGCACGGCAAGGGCAAAAAAGAGCGGCTTTGTGCATTGGGCGGGCCCGCCCGGAAAGCTTTGCGGCAATATTTGCAGCAGCGGCGTTCGAGAGTGCCCGGTGAAACGCCCGGTTCGGCAATATTCATCAACCGCAACGGCGGCAGACTTACCCCGCGGAGTTTTCAGCGCAATTTAAAAGAGTATCTGGAAAGTGCCGGACTTCCTCCGGATTTCACCCCTCACAAACTGCGCCACAGTTTTGCTACACATTTGCTGGATGCCGGGGCGGATCTGCGCAGCGTGCAGGAGATGCTGGGTCATGCCGATCTGGGAACTACCCAGATCTACACCCATGTAAGCACCGAGCGTATGAAAGAAGCCTATCGCAAAGCCCATCCCCGGGCTAAATAGGCGGAGTAAAAATCATTTCCTGATAGGAAAAATAGTTTTTTTACGGTGCAATAATTGATTTTTCCGGAAAAGGATGCTATTTTTCCCTTGTTGAATTTTTTGCTGTTGTTCTGAATTTTGTGAGAAATCAAAGTACAGTGGTGCATTGCCGGCAATCTTGAGCCGGGCTCGCAAACTGTATCCACCGGAGGGGCGCTGTGCCTGGGGGCTTTGGCAAATCATTACTTGTGTGGTATATTTATAAGCGTAAATGATATAAATTAACACTTCAGTTTTACAAAATTACTATTTTTTATATATTCATAAGGAGTTTATATTGTTATGAGTTTCAGAATTGGTATTTGGGATCATTGCCGGTATGTAGTCGATCGGGAAAAACCTTATGATGAGATCGCCCGGCATTTGGAACGTATGCGCAAAGCGGGGGTAACTATGGCAGATATTTACCTGCCGGAAGTCCCGTCGCTGGATGATTACTGCCGTGCCGCCGCCAACTGTGGAGTGGATGTGGAAGCCCGCATCACTCCCGAATGGGCGGGTCAAGGGGTGATCAAACGCACTCTGCCCGAAGATTTGTGGCAGGATATGGAAAAAAAATACGGTATCCGGCTCTCCGGCCCTTGCGGCAACCACCCCGGCAACCGGGCGCTTTTTGTGGCGGGCGCAGAAAATCTGATCAAAGCTTATAAAGGCAGGATAAAATCCTTGCATCTGGATTTTATCCGCAATGATAACGCGTTGCTGCTGCTGGATTACCCCTGTCAATGCGAGGAGTGCCAAAAGCTCAACCAGCGCTTTTTCGGCACAAAGACCCTGACGCCCGAAATGCTTGCCAAGCCGGCGATAGCTTATAAGGTGGTGGCTTTGCGCAACGAAAATGTTACTGCCACAGTTCAGGAAATGCGCCGTATCAGTCGCGAAAATTCCATAAAACTCACCATCGCCGCCCGTGCCAATTACATCGACAGCGCCGATATAACCGCTCCGCCGGTCTGGGGGTTGGGCCCCGCAGTGCTGGAAGGGCAGGATTGGGTGCAATGGCTGGAGAAAGGCTTTATCGACGAAGCTTTCCCCATGAATTACCACACCGAACTGGATAAGTTCCAATCACTGGTGGATGACTATTTGCGTTTGCTGGGCGATCATGCTTATAAAGCTTTGTATATCGGCGTCGGGGTCATGAGCAGTATGGGGGTAAATCCGCCGGAAGCGGTGGCAGAACGTTTGCAGATACTCAAAAATGCCAAACTGCCCGGTGCTATGCTTTTCAACAAGATCAATACCTACGATGACAACTATTGCCGGATAATCAAAGAATTTGCTTGCTGATTTTGGAGTGTATCATGCCGATTTATGAATATATTTGCAAAGATTGCGGTCATGCTTTTGAAAAACTCGTCCCCCGGGTGAATACTCCGGTGGAGTGCGAAAAATGCTCCGGCAGCAATGTGGAAAAACAGTTTTCGGTTTTTGGAACCACCGCCACCAGCCAGACTGCCCCCGATTGCGCCGCGGCGGGGAGTTGTCCGGCGGCAGGCGGTTGCGGATGCCATGGCAAATGCGGCTGCGGCCATTGAGGAGCAGCAGTTATGGGTAAACTTATCTGGCCGGGCAGCACCCAGTTGGCACCGTTGCCGGCAGTCCTGGTGGGGACCGGGGGCAACGGTTTTGCCAATAATTTGATAACAGTAGCATGGGTGGGGATCGTTTGCAGCGATCCGGCGATGCTCTCTATTTCGGTACGGCCGGAGCGTTTCAGCTACAAAGCGCTGGTGGAAACAAAGGAGTTTTCAGTAAATGTGCCGCTGGCAAGTCAGGCTGCCAGCGTGGACTGGTGCGGGGTAAAATCCGGACGGGATGTGGATAAATTTGCCCAACAGCACCTGACCGCGCTTGCCGGTTCGCAGATAGAAGCGCCGCTGGTTGCCGAGTGCCCTTTGAATCTGGAGTGCAAAGTCAAAGAGATCATCCACCTGGGTTCCCACGATATGTTTTTGGCCGAGATCGTGGCGGTACAGGTTTCCGGAGAGTTTCTGACCGAAAGCGGCAGACTGGATCTGGAACGCTGCGGTGGAGTGCTGGGCTACGCTCACGGTCATTACTTCGATCTGGGTAAATGCATCGGGCATTTCGGTTTTTCGGTGCGGAAAAAGCCCGGTGCCAAAATAAGAAAATAATTTGCCGGATAAACAGCAAAATCAAATACGCCCCCCAAAAGCTGAACACAACTTTGGGGGCGTACTTAATTTTGCGAATGAGCGATTTATTTATTCAGCGATTGCAGGAAGTTTTTCATGGCTTCCGCACGCTGGCCGTGCCGCTCAATATGGGTGTAAGAGAGCATTTCCCAGGAGATGAGTTTTTCGGCAACCTTCTGGGCGTGGCTGATCTGGTGAGCCACCCGGCGGGGATCGGCGGGTATGGAAGTGTCGATCTGCGAACAATCGTGAGCTTCAAAAATCTCCACATTGCTCCAGAAGCGGATGTTTTTATTGTCGCAGATCTGCCGCCATACCTTGAACATCACTTCCTGATGATCCAGCGTAGTACCACAGCAGCCGATGGAGTCCTGCGGTGCCATAACATCCAGTTTTACGCCATCAAGGATGGTGTTCCAGGAGTCGATCATTTCGTCCAGTTTGCCTTCAAAATATTTGGTGGCAGGGGACATGACGATCTCGCAAGCGGGGTGCAGGCTTTTCAAGCGGTCGCAGAAATCTTTGTAGATGCTGTTGAGCGTCTTTTCTGTATAAAGATCCCGCTCGCCCCGGTAGGCGGTTTCGGGGGCAAAGTAGATGCCTTTGAACCGGGAGCCGTAAAGCTCAAAGAGTTCGTCCTGCACTGCAAAGTGGTTCAGTTTTTCCTGCTCCACATAAGCCGGGTCTTTCCCCATGCACCAGCCGGAAACGGAGCCGTAGCCGCCGAGATAGACATCTATATTGGTGCGTTCGGCTGCCTCCAGAACATTGCCGATCTGGTCAAACAAGCGGTAGTCTTTGAAGTGTTTGCTGGGGTAGTAGACCGTTTCCAGCTCGTTCCAGACTGCCGCCTGATAGATCACTGTATCCAGACCGAATGTTTTGAAGAGTTCAAACTTTTCTGCCCAGTCATCGGCGGTGGCGTGGAGCATGGGCACACCACGGTAGTTGGGGGGCTGGGCGCAAATGAATGTGCCGCTTATGGGCATGGTGGGTTCAGCCGCCGGATGCGTGTCGATAAAACGCTGATTGGCGGCGTTGGCTTGAGCATAGTGGGCGTTGGCTTCGTCGATAATATCGTCGGAGGCTTTGAAGATCACAAAATCTTCTACCTCGATGATTTTCCAGTTTTTCTTTGCCATAAAATAAATCCTTACTTAATAATCAGTATACCAAAATCGTTGCGTTTGATATCGACTTTTACTTTGCCGTTGACCACCGGGAGAACTTTGCCGGTTTCGGCATTGATGACACTCTTGGCAGTTTGGGGCAATACGATATCAAATGCTTGATTTTTCCGGGCAAGGTTGCTGACGATGGCGAGTTTTTCACCATTTTTGTCGTAATAGCTTATGACCACATTTTTTGCAGAGGTTGTCAGAACTTTATTTTCCCAGTAGGGGATGAACTTTACCGCCTTATTGCCGATGTCCCACTGGCGGCGGATCTCATCGACTTTGTAAACTTCCTGTTTATTGCACCACAGGGGCCAGAAAATCACGTCGGCATGCATGATGCGGCTCATCAGATCCCGGGTGGGGGTGGGGTGTTCCATGATGTCACGCTTGTTTTTCAAACAGGGCAGCCAGGCGATGACCGCACCCCACTGACGGTGATAAAATTCGCCGCGAACCCGTTCCATGGGCAGACTGTAACTGTAATAGTACATTTTTTCAACTTCATTACCGGCGGGGGGATTGAGGTCTTTATCATCGGGGAAATATCCGCTGTAAAGGTGTTCGCCAGTTAAAAATACCGTAAAGGGCGAAAGGATCTCCATCATGCTGGTTGCCGAACAATGGGCAATGCTCCAGGGCGGCAGATTACCGTTGCGTTGGGCAATAACATAGTGTATACGTTTGTAAAGATTGCGGTCGGCAAGCCACGAATAGGTGGGGCGGCGTTCTCCATCAAAGTCGGTGTAGCCGCCGCCGGAAACGGCATTTTTGTTGGGGTCAAGGATCATTTCATCGATATAGGCTCCGTCGATGGTGCCGAATACCTCGTTCCACTGGTCGATGCACCACACCATATAGTCTGCCCATTCGCTGGTTCCGGCACAACGCATCCAGTCGAAGCGTCCGGCACGGGAACGCTGAGGATCGGGGCTCCATGCTTCGTAAACAGCTTCCACATCGGGATTGACTTTGTTTTTCTGCGAAATGGGCAAGTGGCGGCGATCCCAGTAAGGCACGATCTTTCTGCCGCTGGCACGGTCGATTTTTACTTTGGCCTGGGTGCGGCCTTTGTTCAAGCCCCGGTGGGGTTCGGGGTCAAGGCTGATCTGCGCCCATTCATCGGGCCAGTAAACAAGGATACCGCCCCGGGTTTTGCCGGTAAAGGCATCGTATTGGGCACTCATGGTCATGGCACGCCAGTTATCGGGCAAGGCTTTGACCGGGGTGGCAATAAAGCCGAAATCCAGAGTGAATTCTTCGGGAGCATTATCGGGCAGGGGCTTGACGATCATTTTCACCAGCAAGTCGGCACTGCCGTCAGCATTGCGGACGATTTCCAGCAGATCCTGCCGTTTGCGGGGGTAGCAGTATTGTTCGCTGCCCACAAAAAACTGCAGGCCGCTGCGGGTGCTGCCCAGCCAGGTGTGGGTGCCGAAACGCTTGGTCCAGACCGTTCCGGGCGTGGTGGGCAGGGTGATGGTGTTGCTGCCTTTGGGGCTGGAAGGGCCGTAATCGCCGCCGATGCGGTCAGTAGCACCCACAAAGTGCAGTATTTCAGAGGCTTCTTTAGTCATGGGCATCCGCAAAGTAAGCTCTTCGACTGGTTTTTCGGGCTTGAGAGTCAAGCGGCAATGCACCATGCCGTCGTATTCAAAAGTACCTTTAAGTTCAGCGTTGGCAGCAGTTTTAGTAAATTCAACTCTACCTTTCTGCTGTTTGACAATTTGATATTTCTTAAGTTCAAGCTCTTTGCCGTTGAGGGTCAGATTGACGCTTTTGCGCAACAGTTTTTCGTTGTTGGCAGTTACCTGATCCAACACGCCGCTGCCGGAAAAGTCGTAATCACGCGCCCAGACCGACAAAGTTTTGCCCTTGACGGTGACCGGCTGAAAGGGTTGGGGCACATAGTCGCCATCAAGGGCTTCCATACCCAGTTTGACCTTGTTTTTAAACCAGGGACTGGGCTGCATAATGGTTTCTTTAATTACCTGAAGCCCTTTTTTTTTTAATTCCGGGATCAATTCTCCGGCAAGCACAATGACTTCTTTATCGGTCAAAGCCCGGTCGTAGATACGCACATGACCGATGGCGGTCTGACCGCTGGCACCGAATCTGCCGGTGGAACCCACGCAGAAATATTTGACCGGAGTTTCCGGGAACTCAATAAAGCCTTTGGCAGCCATAAGTCCATCCAGATAAAGTACGGAATTACCGGCTCCATCCCAGGTATAGACCAGGTGGTGGATGCTGTTGCTCTTCCAATCTTTGGGCATCCGGCGGAGGAAGAGAGATTTCTTGGTTTTGTTGTTGCGGACATATACGCCGATACCGTCGTTGCTGTGTTTGTAGACAAACATGGTCAAGTCAGCAGAAATGGGCTGCATGAAAAGGTGTACGCCTTTGGCTTTGTACTCCCAATCGATGTTTTTTACCGTAAGCTCAATGGAGCCGCCCCGCAAAGGGTAGTTGCCCATGGCGTCGTAACGGACACCGGCACGGTCTTTGCCCACCTGCAAACCGTAGTTGGTGGTGGAAAGTACATCAAAGTCGAACCGCATTGCCCGATTGCCGGGCAGCAGTCTGCCATCGGGCTTGCCTTTGGCAAATTGAGCTTTGACCGTTTCCTGACTTTTGGTGTAGTCTGCTGCAAAAAGTCTGGCAGCGGCGATCTCTTCGGCTTTGGGAGCGGCAAAGAGTACGCTGGCAGTTAATACGGCAAACAACACGGTGCAGAATTTGATTTCTCGCATTTGTTTACTCCTTTTTTTTTAGCTCTGTACCCAATAAGGGACCCCTTTTTTCCAAACCTTTTCCCGGCATTTATCTATTTGCGTTGCAAAATAGATAAATGCCATTCAAGTTTTAAAAAAGTTCCAATACAAAAGTTGATCATATAACTTTTTATTGACCTACCCGTATTGGGAACAGAGCCTT
>JAFVQX010000050.1 GCA_017504585.1 Lentisphaeria bacterium | reverse complement strand
GCGCGGCGGCGACAAATCTGTAAAGATCACCCATTTTTTTGACGAAAACAACGAACTTATGTCCCCCACGCGCCTTTGCGCCCAGTTGGAACTGGAACCCGGTGCCTCCATCGGTTTTCATACTCACGAAAACGAAGAAGAGATGTTTGTGGTGCTTTCCGGCAAAGCCCTGATCAATGACAACGGCACGGAAGTGGAAGTTTCCGTCGGCGACACCATTCTTACCGGCAACGGCGCCGGTCACGCGGTCAAAAGTCTGGGCCCCGAAACGCTGCGGATGCTGGCAGTGATCGTACCCTTTGCCAAGTAATTTGCGGGAGTTTTTGAATATGCTGCAACCCGATATGCTGCTCGAACTTGCCGGAAAGTACGGCACTCCTCTGTACGTCTACGACCTTGACCGGGTGGTAGATAATTACAAGAATCTTTTCAACTTCATCAAGTATGATAAACTGCAAGTGCATTACGCGCTCAAAGCCAACTACAATATCGCGCTTCTGAAAGCTCTGCGCGATGCGGGTGCAGGACTTGATACCGTAAGCCCCGGCGAAGTGCATCTGGCTCTGGCTCTGGGTTTTGAACGCGAAAAAATCATCTTTACCGCCAACAATCTGACCGATGCGGAAGTCGATGAAGTGCAAGCTCTGGGCGTACTTTTCAACATCGGCAGTTTGTCCCGGCTGGAAAAATACGGCAAAGCCTATCCCGGCAGCCGTCTGTGCGTGCGCTTCAACCCCGATGTGGTCGATGGCGAAAATGCCGCCACTGCTACCGGCGGCGATCTGGCAAAGTTCGGAATTCTCTTGCAGGATGTGGAAAAAGTTGCGGAAATCGCCCGTAAATACGATTTGCATATCGTAGGTCTGCACGAACATACCGGCAGCGGCTTGCAGCACACCGAATCGGTTTTTAAGAGTATGAAAAACCTGATGGCTCTCGCCACGCCGGAACGCTTCCCGGAGCTGGAATTTATGGATTTCGGCGGCGGGTTCAAAGTCCCCTACAAACCCGATGAAGAACGGGTGGATTATGTGAAAATGGGTGCAGAAATCACCGCACTTTTCAGCGATTTCTGCCAAAAATACGGCAAAGAGCTGGCAATGAAGTTTGAACCGGGTAATTATATGGTTGCCGAAGCGGGCGTGATGCTCACGCGGGTCAATACGCTCAAATTCAACCGCACCCGCACCATTGCCGGCTGCGATGCGGGGTTCCCGCAGCTGATCCGCCCGGTTTTCTACGGTGCGTATCACCATATAGAAAATCTGAGTAATCCGGCAGGAGCCGCCCAAGTTTACGACGTATGCGGCAATATCTGCGAAACCGGCGACCGTTTTGCTGAACAGCGCGAACTTGCGGAAATTCGCGAAAGTGACGTGCTTGCCATTTACAATGCCGGAGCGTATTGTTACAGTATGGGCGGCATTTACAATCTCCGGAGTATGCCCGGCGAAGTGGCTGTGCAGAATGGAGTTGCCAAACTGATCCGCAAACGCAAGAGCAATACCGAATTGGTAGCCGAACTTTTGAACGACAGCGTGCAGAAGTAAGGATATGATATGAAAAAGTTTCAGGCAGCATTGGATTTATCAGGAACGGCAGCGCGTATGTGCGTAGCCGATGCCGACGGCAAGGTGCTTAAAAACGGCATACTGCCGATGAAAAGACGCGAATCGGCACATCTGGCGGAGTTTGCCGCCGGAGAGATCGCCGCCTGCGGTGGAGCTTTACGCGACATCAAAAAGTGGAGCGTGGGCATCGGTCCGGGGAGCTTTACCGGAATGCGTCTGGCAGCGGCACTGGTGGCAGGTTTGACCTACGGCGAAAAGGACGTTTTGACCCGCGGAGTGCCTACTGCCATAGCAATAAGTATGGCTGCGGCACCAAAATTGCCGGAAAATAGCAAAATTGCAGTACTTTTTGATGGCAGAAATCACGAAGTGCTTGTATATTGTGTAAAGCGCATAAACGGAGTTGATGAAAGCATCAGCGACGGAGAGGTGCTGAACGCAGAACAGGCAGGGAAATTTTTTGCCGAAAACGCGTTTGACGTGATCTGCGGTCAGGCCGTGGAAGGCGAAGCGATCAAAGCATTGCTGCCGGCAAAAACGGCAGAAGAGCTGCAGCTGGTAGAAGATTTTGATTTATCCAGTTTGCTGAGATCAAGCAAAGAGTTTGACAACAATCTGCGTGATTTGATATACATAAGACCGGCAGTATTCACGAAGCCGATCAACTGAAAAAGAAACAAAGGTACGCCCGGATGGCGGAATAGGCAGACGCAACGGACTTAAAATCCGTTGTCCGAAGAGGACGTGCGGGTTCGATCCCCGCTCCGGGTACCATTTTTACGCTCAAATTTTACATTTGTTCCCCATTTATTCCCCGTAACGCTTGAATTCGGGACTTTTATGTGCTATATTGTGCCATAATCTGTAAATTGCAGGTTATGTAAATGAAAGCAAACAACAGGCTCAAAAGTCGTATGAAGAAACTCCGTGGAACAATTCGCCGCAAAGGTAAAAACGGTAATCTCTATTACCGGCTGACTATCGCATCCGGCTTGCGCAAGGAATTTCCGTTAAAAACCAAAGATGAAGCTGAAGCTGTCAAAAAAGCTGAAGAGCTGGATTCGATCTGGGCAGCCCCTACGCTGGAAGTAGCCGCAGCACAGATCAATGCAATAAAAGGATTCAACAAAGTTCAGCTCAATTTAGATTTTTCAGAAGCATATCAAAAGTATCTGGAACACCCGGAAAGGGCACGTCCGCACACTATTGCAGAGCAGAATTCATATCAAGCTACCTACAAAGAATTTGTTGCTTTTACACTTGCCAACTCATCACGCAGTATCTGCGGTATTGCCGATATCAGCAGTAAAGAAGCTCAAGCGTTTGCCGAACATTTGCGTACATTGCAGCTGGCGGTTGATACACATAACCGTAAGATCAAGCATCTGCGAAGAATTTTCCGCTGCCTCCACGAATATTACGATGGAGATAATCCCTTTGAATCAGCAGTGTTGTTCAGAAAATCAAGAGAAGAGCAAGCAGCTGTTATGCGTCGTCAGGCTTTTACCAAAGAGCAGGAACAGCAATTACGAGCTGTTCTTGCCGATGACAAATACAAGGTGATGAATAAGCCGGAAATCCGGGTGATTTATTATCTTGGAATGTTTACCGGTCAACGGTTAAAGGATTGCGTATTGCTGCAGTGGCAAAATGTAGATATGGAACACAAAAAAATCTGGGTAAAGCAATTCAAGACCGGTAAAGATGTGGTGATTCCGATGGCAAAGGAGTTGTTTGAAGTGTTGACCGAAGCCAGAGGATGGCAGGAAAACCAATATGTCTGCCCAAAAACAGCAGCCAGATACAGTAAATGCGATCAAGAGGGCAAAAATACAGGTAACAATCTTGTAAATAAAGATGTGCTGCGTGCAATCGGTTGGATAGGACTTGAAGCCTCAGTTGAAGTTCCTGGCAGAAAAAAGAAGATGACGGTGTACGGCTTTCATTCATTACGGCACAGCTTTGCCAGCTTCTGTGCCGAAGCAGGAGTGCCGAAAGCCGTGTTGCTGTCAATTCTGGGAACCGACAGCGACATAGCCGACAAATACTACACCCACGTCGGCGAAGAAGCCCAACAGCAGGCAATAGCTGCGATTTCAGATGTTAAGAAACAAGCTACTTTGAATGACCGTATTCAACAAGTCATTGCCATCCTTGATTCAAAGCCGGAACCAACCCAAGCGGTATTAGATAAGATCAGACAGATATTAAGTTAATAAAGCAATAATTTATTCAGACGCGGGGACAGACTTTGCCTCCGTGTCTTTTTTGCGTTTATTTCTGCGATTTTTATTCCTTTGCTTTTGCTGATGTTCTTCATCGGCTTGAGCCTCTTTCAGTACATCTTTAAGAGTATTACCAAACCTGTTTACCCACGCAACTCTGCCGGATATATTGCACCCAGTAACCAGAGATGCAGCATGAGATGAAGAAGATACCTCTATCGTCTTCAATAATTGATAATGCTCGGAATCTCCATGAATTTCTCCAATAAGCTTTTCTTCTTTTAATCTGTCAAGTGTTTTCTGATACAACTTTGCTGAATCTTTGAGATGGCATTTTATCGCAGCTCCCATACAGAGGTAGTATTTTTTAAGGCTTTTACTGTAAACCAATGTTGCAATATTTTCATTATCCCAAAGATAAAAGATGTGTTTGTTGGGAACATTTCTGGAAATATCCACTATTTCATTAACAGCTCCGAAACCTGGATATCCGGCAATCATTTTTAAAGCAGGAGTTTTAAGTTGTTGCCTCACATCTGCTACAACATTCTCCGGATAAAACTCGCTCACAAAGCGATAATACTGCCTGCGCATTGC
>JAFVQX010000049.1 GCA_017504585.1 Lentisphaeria bacterium | reverse complement strand
CTTGAATGGCATTTATCTATTTTGCAACGCAAATAGATAAATGCCGGGAAAAGGTTTGGAAAAAAGGGGTGGAGTTTGAGGAGGGGAAAAAGGACCTTTCCTCAAAAGGTCTTTTTCCCCTCCTCAAGTACCGACCCTTATCGGCAACAGAGCTTATATTAAAAACAAATCAGGAAGGATTTTTTATGAGTTGGTTCAATAAAGAGATATCCCTTATGCCCCGGAGCAATGATTTTCCATTTCAGGTACAGTTGATCTATTACTGCAATGATTGGGTGGTTGCCCAGAGCCGGTCTGTCATACCGCCGGATCAAATCGAGTTTTCTTTCCGGCTGGGTTCCACGGCGGATATTTGCTGCGATGAAATCAATGGCAAGCCATTGAATGTCAAGTTTCCGCACCTTTTGATCAAACGCCCCGGGGATATTATACAAAATGCCGGAACCAGCCCCCGGGATACTGTTTCATTTCACTACCATGCCAGTACCATGCCGCTGTTGGAAGCTTTGGGAATGCTGCCGGAAAATAGCTGCAAAGAGTTTGAGTTTACAAGTAATATTGAAAATCTGATTCGCAGTTACCAGTTGAATTTTTATAACTTGTATTCGCCGGGCTGTCCGGAAAAGCTGGATTGGATATGTTTTCAGCTGATAAGAGAAGTGCTGTTTCAAACAGCCAAACCGCTGCCGGGCAACGACGAAGCAATAATCATAAAAAATATTGCTTTATGGATGGAACAACATTGCTGCGAAGATATAAGTATAGAAACTCTCGCCCGCCGCTGCAATATGAGCCGCTCCGCCTTTTACCGGGCGTGGCAGCGGCATATGGGAGTTGCACCGCTGCAATACATAATGCAAATGCGGCTGCAAACCGCTGAAAAAATGCTTTTGGAAACTCCATACCCGGCGGCACAGATCGCCCAACACGCCAACTTTTGCAGCGCCACCGAGTTTTACAGCAAATTCAAAGCCCGATACGGCAGTTCTCCGGTGCAATACCGGAAAAACCACCAGCCGGGTATCAGCAAACCAACCCCATAAACAATATTTCAGTATCGCCTTTTGAATAATGTTTCAAATTTTGTTTTATCGAAATAATAACAAAATTTTGTTATTATTTGCAAGATATTGATATTTTTTACTATTGCACAGTAAAAAAAAATCAGTTATAATATTTAGCAAAATCGGAGAGGATTCAATACAAGTTCCATGGTAAAAAACAATTTTTAACAAACCAAGGGGTGACGACATGAAAAAGCAAACGGCAAAACCAAAACCAAACCTAAACTACCTGCATCTTAGTCAATTAGGACTTCTTTTCAAGAAGTCAAATTTGGGCAACGATGAAGGGACCTCTGTCCCCATGGACAGAGTAAAGCATGCTTTACGTTGATCGAACTCCTCGTAGTTATCGCCATTATTGCCATACTGGCAGCAATGCTTCTGCCGGCATTAAGTGCCGCCCGTGCAAGGGCCCACCAGGCAGCGTGTTCCAACAACCTCAGGCAGAATGGTATTTTTCTTCAAATGTATGCCGATACATACATGAATTCATTTTGGAATGCGAACAATACCACTAATTGGCGGGGATGGAATCAACGTTTGATCAAAGCTGGTTACTTCAGTGAAAATGATTGGAATATCTACCGCTGTCCGGCAAATCCATGTAACGTATTTGATAGATCAAGCCGCCCTTGGGATTATGCATACGGTGCACCATACACCCAGTATAATACAGGTCAGTTCAACTTGATCAACAATGTCATTTCCGCATTTGGGCATGACAAACTTCTGCTCCTTGCCGATTCCGGAATGTTGAATTCTGCCGATACGCAAACAACCAAACCAACCGGAACGCCTTCGGTTTATATGCTGTACAAAAAGTCCAGCTCTTACTCTTACATCTATGCGGAACATGCCGGTACAGCCAATATTCTCCTTGCTGACGGGCATGTGTTCAACGGTACACCCAAAATGATCCATCAGGACTTCGGCTACGCACAAATCGACAAAGACACGGGAACTGCGGTGATTTACCGCTGGCCTACTTATTTACTTTCCTCCGACAGCACCAATATCACGACATACACCAAGACAAAACTGCTGGAATAAACAGCAAACTATCAATTTGAACAATCAAAAATAAAAAAAAGGCTAACCATGAATAAAAATTTATTTACTGCATTTGCAATTTGTGCAAGTATTATTTTGACAGAAAATGTTTATGGAGCAAACTCATCAAAACAACCGGCAAAGGCTGTTGCAGATGTATCAGACGAAATCAAAATAATCCCGGCTGCGGAGGCTGACGCAGCATTCAAACGCTTCTTTACCGTGCCATTTGAACGCAAGGTTATGAATGTACTTTATTCAATATCTTCCAGCCCCAAATATAAGATACACGGCAGACTTTGGGGCAATACGGAGATGCATTTCCGCAAAGGTATGGAATCCGGTTTTAACGCCTTCAAAGCAGATATGCGGTTGAGCAAAGATGGAGAAGTCATCCTTTGTCACGATGAGGGTTTTACCTACTCGCCAAGAGGCCGGATCACCCGATTTAATAAAAACAAGTACGAAACGATCCACGATATGCCGCTGGAAAAAATCCTCAAACTGCGGTACGGCGGTACATTTATGAAGAAACCGCTCCAAACATGTACTTTGGATACAATGCTTTCGCTCTGCGAAAAATATGGCAAAGTCGCCTACTTGACATTCCGCCCGGATCCCTGGCGTGAAGGAGTTGCCAAACGCATGACCGAACTGATCGTCAAACACAATATGCAAAATCGCACGATCATCAATCTGTTCTGGTCTTCTGCCAAGCGGCCCAAAGATATGATCTCTAAATATCTGCCGGGGCTGGTCTATTGCCACACCTTGAGAGGGAATGTACCGCTTACCAAAAAACTTATTGATCAATCAGCTGCCGATGGCTTCCAGATCATCTGTCTGTACTACAAAAACCAAATCGACGCCATTACTCCGGAACTTTGTCAATACGCTGCCGGTAAAGGGATCAGGATCTGGTGTTGGGGCGTTGGGTCCAAAGAAGCCATCGCCAAATGTATTGCCAAAGGCGTTTCCGGTTTTCAGAATTCAGCAATGGATATAAACGATGCAGTTATTGATGAAATGCTCAAATAAGATTACACCTGAAGTATAAAAAAATGAAGAGTTATAAAACAATCCCGTTTCCCTGCAGCAGTTCTGTTTTTAAATGGGTATTGCTGTTTTTTCTGCTGCCAGTGCAGGCATATTGTGATTTGATACTGGTGGAAAATAAAATTCCTAAAAGCGAAATTGTAATTGGAGCAAGCCCCACGCGTTCTGCCCAATTTGCTGCGTTGGAACTGCAGTATGGCATAAAACTCATTACTGGAGCTGAAATCCCGATCGTTGCCGCCCCCAAAAATTCAGATACAGTGCAGATAATGGTGGGGATTCCCTCTGACGGGGAAACTTTCAAGCACGAAGAGTATTCCATCCGGTTCAGAGAAAAAAAGATATACCTTGCGGGCAACGACACACCTGACTTCAAAAAGGTCAATTATACAAAAACCGATACTTTTCCGCCATTGCAATACTATTACCGGGCAAGTTGTTTTGCCGTATATGACTTTCTCGAAAAGGCTTGCGGCATAAGATATTATTCTTATGGCGATACAGGAACGGTATTCACTCCCCGTAAAACCTTGAGTGTTTCCAACCTTGACTGCCGTCGTGCACCTGCAATGAAAGCATTCCGTGTGCCTTATTTTGAAGGTCCCCAAAGCCACATACCGCCGCGGGATCTGCTTCTGCTCCGTCACCGGTGGCGGGAAAATATCGTCTGCGGGCTGGTAAATCACAACATATACAGCATCTACTACCGATATTGGGGCAAGGCAACAGATAAACAACTTGCAAGTGTTTTTATTGAACACCGTCCGGAATATTTTGCCCAACGCTCCGAAGACCGGCGTTCCTCCCGCATCGCCCAACGCTATTATGCCGGGCAATATGTGCCATCCCAGCTCTGCTATGCTGTCGATGGGCCAGTTGACTATTTTGCTGATGAAGCCAACAAGGTCTATCAGGGTAAAAAAGTGCCGGGGGTCCGGTTCCCCGACTTGAAAAAACTGCCGGACACACCATTTTACTATCCTATACAGCCGGATGACGATACATCTGTCTGCCAATGCAGCCAATGCAAAGAAAAAATGGAAAAAGATCGCAGTGCCTACCTTTTCAGCTGGATAAACAAAGTGGCTGCCAAGGCACATAAATTGAATCCTGATATCAACTTTGCAACCCTCGCTTATGATATAACAAGTACTCGCCCCGCTGATATCGAACTTTATCCGGAGCTTTCGGTACAAATCTGTATGGATATCGCCCTCTGGTTTCACCCTTTGATCTACAAACGCCAACATGGCATCTATAAAGACTGGGTAAGACATGAAGGGAAAAAAAGGATGCTCAGTTGTTGGCTCTATATGCTTGACCCGGGTTCAGCTATCCGGCAAATACCGGGGCAGACCCGGTTTTTTTCCTGTCATTTACCCCAAACGTACAGGAAAAATCATCACAGAATTCCTTGATGACGGTTTGCAGGGACTCTTTGCAGAGATTTATATCAAACAGCATGAAGTGGAGTCCTACATCATGAGCCGCCTGATCTACGACAACTCTATTGGATATGAAGAGTTGTTGAATGAATATTACAACCTTTACTATGGTAACGCCGGTAAAGCTATGAAACAGGTTTTTGAAAAAATTGAAACTGTATCCACCGATATAAAAAACTATCCGGCAACCTTTCAAGCCAAAGATAAAGTAAACAGCTCTTATGTTATGGGTATGTACGACGAGGCAACTCTCTGGCAGGTTGGCACCCCGCAACGCATTGCCGCCATAGATAAACTGCTCATTCAGGCACAAAAAGCAGCTCGAACACCGATTGAAAAGGCTCGAATCAAGCGTTTCATCAGCAATCTGTGGGAACCGGTCAAATCCGGCAGAGCAGCATTTGACCGGCGGCAAAAGTTCAATGCCGCCAACATTCCCACCCTTGAATTCGTTGCTCCGGTTCAAGAATACAATGGCGATCTTGACAAGGCAGATTTCAAACATGCCTATACTTTCAATGACTGGAAAAGTGCATACGGCAAACCGGTGAAAGTTCCGGCAACATTGAAGTTGTTTACCGATTCTACCCATCTGTATATAGACTACAAAGAAACCGGTGCCGAGCCATACCAAAAGCGGAAATTGAAATTTTGGTCTAATGGTTTTGAAATTTTTCTGGGTACAGACAAAAGCCAGAACTTCAAACAAATTTTCACATCCGTAAATGGTAAATATGAATTATACACTCATGCCATCACCGAAGGAGTCAGACATTTTAAAAAACAGAATATCACCCTACCGGTAAAAAACACTTTGACACCGGAAGGCTGGCATCTGCAAATGGCTGTACCCCTTTCCATATTGGGCAAACAGTTGAAGAAACAAAAATATTTCTGCGGCAATTTTATCCGGACAAAGATGTTCAAGCCAACTAAAAACACTTCATTATACTTCAGTCCAATCTTTACCCCCAGTCACCAGTCAGGCATTGATCGCATGGGCGTGTTTTATCTGCCGCCGCCAATCCCCCAAGAGAGCAAAATGGTGGATATATCACACTTTCTGCCCCAAAAAAAGAATAAAAAACTGCCGGTGGGCTGGATCAACAGCTGGAGCAGCAAACCAGTTACCGAAGTAAAAAACGGTCGCTTTATTCTCAAAGGAAAAAACAAAGCCGGTTCTGCTTATTTTGAAAAATACACACCGCTCCGCCCCGGCGACACTGTTGAATTTCAACTTACGGCTGCCGGTAAAAATGCGGACTGTGTAATTGTACTGACTAACGGTACGGGCCGTTATGTGACCTCTATCCGCAAGCAGCTGACTTTGAGCGAAAAAGCAACACCCCAAACAGTAATATTCAAAGTCCCTGAAGCCCAGATCAATAAACGCCCGCCAACGTATGCAAGACCAGGATTCCGGGTGGCAAATAATGGCATGCTGGAGCTCTCCGGCATGAAAGTAACTGTAAAGAGAGATTGATTTAATGTAGTGATAATATCATGGAGTATAAAAAACGATTTTTGAGCTTTTCAATTAAGAAATAAGCACTTTTACCTTGTAAAAAGTTCAGCAGAGTCTATATTAATAGCTGTGCTGATTTTTTTTATTATAAGAGGAGTTTTTTTATGGCGATTTTCTGGGCTTTTGCCTGTATGTTTTTTGCGGCTTGCAACGATTTGTTGTTCAAGTTTTTTGCGGGAAAAAATCGGGGAAACGGTTTTTTTGTTTCGGTCGTGGGCGTGGTTTGGCTGGTTGTTGCACTGATCCCCGCTTTGCTGGGGCAAGCTCCTGCGGACTGGCGTGCTACCATTATTTGGGGATGCATCTCCGGATTTTTCTCGCTGGCAGGCAATATTATGATGCTTGATGCCATGCGTTCGCTGGATGTGGGGGTGTGTTCCACTATTTACCGGCTCAATCTGGTGCCGGTAACTGTGGGGGCGGCGTTGATCTTAAACGAAAATATCACCCCCATACAGTATGCCGGGATCGCAGCGGCATGTCTGGCGATCCTTGCCTTTATACCCCGCAATCAGAGCGAAGTCAAACGCAAGCTGGGCTGGGCATTTATTGTTATGATCATAGCTTCGCTGCTGCGGTCGGGTATGGGCTTGAGTTACCGTTATGGATTTCTGCACGGAGCCAGCGAAAAGTATGTGGTGGTGATCAACAGTTTGTTCTGGATCTTTGGCGGCGTATTGTACGCTTTCTGGCGGGAACGGCATTTGATGCCCTATAATAAGCAGGATTGGAAAAATCTCTTTTTCCTCGGCGGATTGTCCGGAGCTTTAGTTACCGGCATTGTTATAACCATGGCTCTGATGCTCAAGTTGGGCAACGCTTCGGTGGTATTACCCATAGCCCAAATGAGTTTTCTGGTAACGGGAGCATTGGGCATTTGGCTGTTTAAGGAGCGTTTAACGGTCAGCAAAGCCATGGCTTTTATATTGGGTGTAGCAGCAGTATTGCTTTTGAGCATTAAATTTTAAGCTCTGGACCCAATATCGGTTGATATAATATAGCGAGCCGACAGCAACAAGGGCGGTTAGCCCCGCGAACGCATGGGAGGGCAGTTTGCCGGATGAATTCCGGCAAACCGAGCGGAAATGTTCCGCGAAGCCGACCGGAGTTGAGCGAAGCTCCCGGCGTTTGAGGGAACTTTTGCGGGCAATGCCCGCAAAAGTTGGTAAGGGGGCGGCAGCCCCCGCCGTTAATTAAAATTGTTAGGAATTACGCTGGATATGGCAGGGCAATGAGCAAAGGGGATCCAAGGGGAGAATGCTAATCTCCCCTTGGGATATGTCCCAACGAAGCATAATTCTTTATGCTTCATCGGGACGAGTTGTGTGCGTGCCGAATAAATTAATTTTATCAACTGATGTTGAATAAGATTTTTCAAAATTTTAAGGGTATTTATCTTTTTGCCAGGCAAAAAGATAAATACCAATAAAAGGTTTTCCTCCTTCGCCAAGGCTACGGCGGACAGGGGGAAAAGGGTGATGAAATCAACCTTTATCGAAAACATAGCGTTAATTTTTAAGGAGCAGAGAGATGGATTTTTACGGCAGAGAACTTCCGGTATTTAAAGCGGCATTGCACAATCACTGTACGGTTTCGGACGGGCTTTTTGAGCCCAACGAACTTATCAAAATGTATGCTGAAAAAAACTTTGATGTTTTTGCCTTTACCGATCACCGCAAAACCAATCCTGTTGCCGGGTATGATCCTTGCGGCATGACCATTATTTCCGGTATTGAACTGCACCCCAAGGCAGCGGATTTTGTCTGGCACTTGCTGGCGTTGGATGTACCTTACGATTTTCCCGGCGAATTTGCCACTGCTCAAGAAGCCATTGACGCAGTAAATGCTGCCGGCGGCATCATCTATTGCGCCCACCCGGAATGGTGCGGAGCGACCTTTGCCGACATTGCTGCACTCAAAGGCCTGGCGGGGATCGAAGTCTACAACTCCAGCTGCCGCTACAACGGCAAAGGCGATAATGAATCGGTCTGGAACGATCTCACTAACAAAGGGATCATCTACCCGGCATTGGCGGTGGACGATACTCACAGTTCGTCGGAACTTTTCGGCGGCTGGACCATGATCGCTGCCGAAGATAAAAGTGTCAAAAGCATTATGGACGCTCTGAAAAAAGGTCAGTTCTACGCCACTCAAGGTCCGGAATTCACCCGCTTGAGCTATCAGGATGGAGTTTTTGAAGCTGAATTCACCGAAGTTGTGGAAGCCATTCTCATCGGCGAAAGAAGCCTCGGCTACTGGGAAGTGCTGGATGATTACCCCAATTACGGCGACCGCCGCACCACCACAAAACTCTGCAAACCCGCCGGGACCCGTACACTGCCCGAAGGCCGCCGCTTCCGCTGCCGCATAAAAGACGCCCAGGGTAAATACGCCTGGACGCCCATAGTAAATGCTTGAGTAAACAAGTAGAAACCTGATGAGGAAAACAAAAGCTGTTGTAAAACTGTTTTTTTAGCACAAAACAGTTTTGCAACAGCTCTTTTTCTATTGTAATATTTACCGGTTCCGTTATCTGCTGTTATTTTCCGTTACCAGATCTATTACATTTACCCATTCCACTTCCGGGTCTTCGTTCAGTTTCTTGAGCTTATCTTCGTAGGCTTGCCACAATGCCGGATCATCCATCATTTCGTAGCTGTGTCCCCAGAAATAAAATACTCCGCAAGGCTTGGCTTTTTCAAAGATATCCCAGAAATTTTCGTTCATAAAGTGGCAGTTGCTGTGCAGTGTCATAGGTTCACTGCAAGGCAGAACCTGTTCAACATATTGGGTAGTTCTGCCGTAAGCAAAACCGGCAGCTTTCATCATTTCCACGGTGGCATCGTTGTATTTGCCGCAGGGCCAGGCAAAGCCCCGGCACTCCCGCTGGAAGAGGTCTTCAATAACATTCCTTGCCGCCACTGCATCGGCCACAAAGACTTTATCATCCACCACTCCGGCTGAAAAATGACTCATACCGTGGGAGGCTACTTCAAAACCTTCATACACGCTGACCACTTCGTTCCACGCCAATTTTCCGGGATAATATCCGGTATCCCGGAACTGCCAGCCAGTGGTAATGCGGCTGACAGCATTGTGTTTTCCGGGGTTCAAGTTGAATGTAGCTTTGGCGTTGTATTTACGGCAAAGTTCGGCAACTTTTATATCGTTAAGGACGCCATCGTCCCAGCATTGACAAACTTTTATCATATATCCTCCTTAATTTTGCGGCGGAAAATCGTATTCTTTTTCCAGCAATTCAGCTATGCTGTCGGCGGCGCGTTCTTCATCCGGCCCCTCCACAGTCAGCGTAGCAGTTTCTCCGCAAGCCAGACACAGTGTCAGCAGCGCCATGATGCTGTTGAGTTCACAACTCTCCCCCCGGGCATTGGTCAAATTGAATGCGTGACCAGAAAATTCTGCATTTACCGTATTGAGTATTATACTCGACGGCCGGCAATGAATACCCGCCTGATTGCGGATAGTAACTGTTCTGCTTTGCATATAAATCCTCCTTGTCAATAAATCAGTTTCAATTCCGTCCCGTTGCGTAGGCATGTATGATTTTTTCCAGCAGAGCGTGGCGCACCACATCCCGGGTGGAAAACTCGATTATGCCTATCTCCGGAATTCGATCCAGCGTTTTCAACGCGTGGATCAACCCGGAGCGCTCGTTACGCCCCAAATCGCTCTGGGACGGGTCGCCGGTGATCACACACCGCGAACTGTACCCCAGACGCGTCAGAAACATAAGCATCTGATCTTCGGTAGTATTCTGCGCTTCATCCAAAATGATAAACGCATTATTCAGCGTGCGGCCGCGCATGAACGCCAGCGGCGCAACTTCTATAACATTACGTTCGATCAATGCCGATGCTTCGCTGAAATCCAGCATATCGTACAGCGCATCATAAAGCGGGCGCAAATAGGGCATGATCTTTTCTTCCAGACTGCCCGGCAGAAAACCCAGCGTTTCCCCAGCCTCTTTCGCCGGACGGGTCAGCACTATGCGGCTCACATTGCCTGCCAGCAGCTCCGAAACCGCCATCGCCATTGCCAGATAGGTTTTGCCGGTCCCCGCCGGGCCCACGCCGAAAACCACATCTTTATTGCGCAGAGCTTTCAGATACTCCAGCTGCTTTTTGCTTCGCGGCAGCACTTCACGCTTGCCGGAACCGACTTTGATCCGTCCGGCAAACAACGCTCCCAGATCGCTTTCTTCGCTGTTCCGGTAGGCTTTGACCAATTGCTCCACATCTTGCCGGTCAAGCTCTTTTTTGCGCAAGTTGTGCAAATTTATCAGCTCGGCAAAAAACCTTTCCGCCCGCTCGCACGATTCTTCGCTGCCGGAGATCATCACCTGACGATCCCGGGGCGTCAGATGCACCTCCAGAACCTTTTCCAGCTCGTTGAAATCCAACGCCGCCCGGCCGGCTATACGCCAATCCGGCGTCAAGCCGCCTTCAAAATAAAAAACTGTTTCCATAAACTTTTGCTGTTATAAAAGCAAAAAGTGCGGATACGCTTTGAACCGCGTCCGCACTTTTCTATAATTTTACAGTGCCGTCTTACGGACGGGGGATCTGCAATTTCATACCCGGACGGATGACTGTTTTGCCTTTGAGCAAATCAGCATTGGCATCCTGAATACGTTTCCACGCACTGGCTTTGCCGTAGAATTTGCGGGCAATTCCGCCAAGGGTATCGCCTTTGACCACAGTATAGGTTTCGGGCATCGCCGCAGCGGAGGCATCCACCGCTGCCGGAGCTACTGCTTCGGGCGCAGCATTGGGTGCGGTTGCCGCACGGGTATCCGGAGCAACCGGATCGACCGGAGCGGCAGCAGGAATTTCAGCAGGAGCATCAGCCGCAGGGGGCATGGTGCTGTCCGCTTTGCTTGCGCTGTTCATATCATCACGCCGAACCGAACGCGGAACGGACTCCGGCACTTCCCATGCGCCATAATTAGCTTTGATACTCTTTGCCCAAGCCTGTTCTTCGGGGCTCAAACCGCTCTGATCAAGTTCAGGACGGCATCCGCAAAGCACCAGCGCAAATGCACCGACGCCAGCCAGCATGATAATACTTTTCATAATCGCACAACTCCTGTGTATAAATTTATTTGAAACGTTTGAACGCCACAACACCATTGTGACCGCCGAAACCGAGGTTGATATTCAACGCCACATCGATTTCGCGCTTTTTGGCGGTATTGGGGGTGATATCCAGATCGCAAGCCGGATCAGGATGCTCATAGTTGATGGTCGGCGGAACTGTCTGATTGACGATCGCCTGCACGCAGATAATGGATTCCAAACCGCCGGCAGCGCCCAGAGCGTGACCGGTGGAACCTTTGGTACTGCTGACCGACACTTTATAGGCGTGATCTTTAAGAGCAGCCTTGATCGCCAGAGTTTCGTACTTATCGTTCAATTCGGTACTGGTACCGTGGGCGTTGATGTAGTCCACATCCTCGGGTTCCAGACCGGCGTGACGCAACGCCATCTTGATCGCCGAAGCAGCGCCCTGCCCTTCCGGATGGGGCGAAGTAATGTGGTAAGCATCGCCGGTAGCACCGTAGCCGACAACTTCGGCCAGAATAGTTGCACCGCGCTTTTGAGCATGTTCAAGTTCTTCCAGCACCAGCACCCCGGCACCTTCCGACATAACAAAACCATCGCGCTCGGCATCAAACGGGCGGCTGGCATGCTGCGGATCGTCGTTGCGGGCGCTCATAGCCTTCATACTGCAGAAACCGGCATAGCCAAGGGGCACGATGGCAGCTTCGGCACCGCCGGTGATCATCATATCTGCATCATCGCGCTTGATCATCCAAAATGCTTCGCCGATACTGTGGCAGCCGGATGCACAAGCAGAAACCAGTCCGAAGTTGGGTCCACGCACATTGTAACGCATGGAAATATTGCCGGAGGCCAGGTCGCCGATCATCATGGGGATCATCAAAGGAGAAATACGCGCCGGACCTTTGTTCATAAAAATCACGTCCTGATCGCACATGGACTGCAAACCGCCGATACCGCTGGAAACCAGCACACCCACCCGATCGCGGTCGATAGCGCAATCTTCGCTGGTAAAATCAGCCTGGGCCTGGGCCACAGCTTCATCAGCAGCCGCAATAGCGTACTGGCAGAAAAGATCCAGACGTTTGGCTTCTTTGGCAGACATATATTTGGTAACATCAAAGTCTTTGACTTCGCCGGCTACCGCAGAACGGAAACCGGTGGTATCAAAACGGGTAACGTTCCCCAAACCGCAACGGCCTTCGGAGACCGCCGCCCACAACTCCGGAACACTGTTGCCCACGCAGGAGATCGCGCCGCAACCGGTTACAACTACTCGTCTTTCTTTCATCATAGAAAGTTTAACCTCAAGTTTTATGGTGTGTTTATTAAAAAATCAAAATGCTCTTATTATAAAATACCACACCATTTGTATATTTGCAACTTATACCGAATATTTTTTTGCTCTTGAGCCGAATATTTATCAAATCAACTCAAGAGCTTTATGCAAAAATTATTTGATTTTGCTCTTTTCCACTGTCGGCAGCGCCGGATTGCTCTTTTTCGGCGCTGCAGATTTTTCGGTAACCTTGCCGTTGACTTCCGGCGGAACCGGAGTCATCGCCTTGGGAGCGCTCTTGCGCACGATCTTTTTAAGATCAACGCTCTTGCAGCGCATCATGAGCATATTGCGCTTCATGAATTCGATCTCGCCGGCTTTGTTGATCTCAAAATGGTCAACATCGTTGAGCTGTGCCATAAAGAGCATTTCATAATCCAAATGCGGACCGGCTTGCAACGTGGAAACCAGCGCGCCGAAACGCAGCCGGTTAGGCGCAGTTACTGCAAAGGAACCATTGAAGACATTCACCCCGGCAAAACCGGTGATCTTGCCGTCGCGTTTGAATTCCACATAGGCAGTTACATTGGCAGGCAGCGTAATCGCATTTTTGCCATCCACGCCTTCCTGACCTTTGATATAGACCGGCACCCATGCCTTGCCGCAGAGTATATTCAGTTCTTCGGCACGATTGACCTGCTGCTGGTGTCTTTCCACGATCTGCTGGATCTTGGGCTGTGCAGCTTCGTCCAGCATCATACAGCAGCCGCTGATCACAGCTGCTGTCACGACACCGCAAAGAACCATAAGAAATTTATTCATTGCAGACAACTCCCGATTTATCAATGGCAGCCGCCACAGCTTCCGCAATCGCAGCCGCAGCTGTCGCCGGAGAAGTGTTCTACGATGCGTGCCGCAACAGCTTCGGGAGTGAAGCCGAATTCTTCAGCCAGCACTTTGTAAGGTGCGGAAGCGCCAAAGGTATCCAGACCGATCGCCAGACCTTCGCTGCCCACAAAACGGTGCCAGCCGAAGGTGCTGGCAGCTTCGATGGAAACGCGGATGTCGCATTCCGGCGGCAGCACTTCGTCCTGATAAGCCTGACTCTGCTTGAGGAAGAGTTCCTGCGAAGGCATGGAAACCACACGCACGCCGATTTCCTGGGCGCGGAACATTTCCGCAGCCTTGAGAGCCAGACCGACTTCCGAACCGGTGGCAATAAGGATGAGGGAGAAGTCTTCGTCGTCGCTGACAACGTAAGCCCCTTTGGAAACATCCACTTTCTTTGCCATTTCTTCATCAAATGCATCCAGATTCTGACGGGTCAGCAACAACGCCACGGGGCCGTCAGCCTGCAATGCAGCAGCCCAGGCGCCGGCGACTTCGTGCGCTTCCGCAGGACGGATCACGGTCATACCGGGGATGGTACGCAGCATGGCGATCTGTTCGATAGGTTCGTGGGTGGGGCCGTCTTCGCCTACATAGAAGCTGTCGTGGGTAAAGATGTAGATCTGGTGCAGCTTCTGCAAAGCAGCCAGACGGATAGCCGGTTTCATGTAATCGCTGAAGACAAAGAAGGTGGAGCTGTATGGGATGTTGGCACCGAAGAGTGCAATACCGTTGGCAGCCATACCCATAGCCAATTCGCGGACGCCGAAATGCAGATTTCTGCCGGCGCGGTTTTCGGGACCGAAGTCGCCGCCGACTTTCACATTGGATTTGGTGGAAGGAGCCAGGTCGGCAGCACCGCCCCACAGCGCGGGCACCAGTTCGGCAGCCTTCTGCAGCACAGTACCGCTGGAGGCACGGCTGGCAGTGGGTTTATCCACCGGAGCAACTTTCAAAAGTTCTTCCAGCAAATTTTCCGGAACGCGTTTGTTCAAAAGCCAGCTCAAGATCTCGGCTTTATCGGGATTGGCGGCTACATAATCAGCATATTTAGCTTCCCATTCGGCAGCGGCGGCCTTGACTTCGGCAACGCGGGCGTCGCAGAAAGCGCGGACATCGTCAGCTACATAGAAGCTGTCGGCGGGCAGTCCCAGATTGGCCTTCATGGCAGCGAGTTCTTCGTCGCCCAGGGGTTCGCCGTGGACACCGCTGGTACCCTGCTTGTTGGGCGCACCGTAACCGATGGTGGTTTTGCCGATGATCAGGGTCGGACGGCCGTCAGTTTTCTGGGCTTCGGCCAGCACGGCATCGCACTTGGCAATGTCGTTGGCGTTGTCGCAATAGAGCACGCGCCAGTTGTAGGCTTCGAAACGCTTGCCCACATCTTCGGTGAATGCCAAAGAGGTGTTGCCTTCGATAGTGATGTTGTTATCGTCGTAGAAGCAGATGATGTTATCCAGCTTCTGATGACCTGCCAGCGAAGCGGCTTCGCTGGTGGCACCTTCCATCATACAGCCGTCGCCGCAGATGATGTAGATCTTGCTGTCCAGCAGACCGGCGGCATCCAGACCGCTCTGGGCCGCGAGATATTTGGCAGCCATTGCCATACCCACAGCACTTGCCATACCGCTGCCCAGCGGACCGGTGGTGATATCCACACCGGCGGTGTGACCGAATTCCGGGTGCCCGGGGGTCTTGCTGCCCCACTGACGGAAGTTTTTGAGTTCTTCCATATCCAAACCGTAGCCAAAGAGGTGCAGCAAGCTGTATTCGAGCATGGAGCCGTGACCGGCGGAGAGAACAAATCTGTCACGGGCAAACCATGCCGGATTGGCAGGATTGAAGCGCAGATATTTGCTGAAAAGCGTTACAGCATAGTCGGCGTTACCCATGGGCATACCCGGGTGGCCGGACTTGGCTTTCTGGATGGCATCGGCGCTCAAAGCGCGGATGGTGTTGGCGGTACGAGCGGCAATTTCTGCATTCCAACTCATAGCAAGAACCTTTCTTTGATTTTTTTTCAGTTTTATACTGGAAATTTTTATAAAAACAGCTAAATTGTAATTAACGCGTTTTAATTTAACCTCCAAACTGATTAAAAGCAATTTTTTAAAGCAAGATTTTCAGATATTTTTGTGTATGAGCGAACGATTTATTACATCTACATTGAACCGCAAAGATGGCTCCAGCGATAATTTGCTGCGCCCGCAGCTTTTTGCGGATTTTCCCGGTCAGCAGGACGCCAAGGATCTGCTGGAACTTATGGTGCGTGCCGCCGCCGGGCGGGATGAGCCTTTGGAACACATTCTTTTATCCGGCCCCCCGGGATTGGGCAAAACCAGTCTGGCATATATCATTGCCAACGAAAAAAACTGCACTCTCAAGTCCTCCAGCGGCCCTGCCATCGAAAAGCCCGGTGATCTGGCGGGCTTGCTCACCAGTTTGAGCGAAGGCGATATACTTTTTATTGACGAGATCCACCGCCTGAACCCGGTGGTGGAAGAGTATTTATACAGCGCTATGGAAGATTTCTTTATCGACATTGTTCTGGAACAGGGTCCCGGCGCCCGTTCGGTTCGGTTGAATATACCCCACTTTACGCTGCTGGGTGCCACCACCCGGCAGGGGATGCTTTCGGCCCCCTTGCGGAGCCGCTTTGCGGTAAACGTGCGGCTGGATTATTACGACGACGCAAGTTTGGTGGAAATAATCAAACGCAGTGCCCGTATTCTGGAAACCCAAATCGATGAAGATGGCGCGCTGGAGCTTGCCCGCCGCTGCCGGGGCACGCCGCGCATTGCCAACAACCTTTTGCGCATGGCACGCAACTACGCCCAGGTAAAAGCCGATGGCATGGTGACCGGCAAAGTGGCTTCGCAGGCGGTAAACATGCTCAAGATCGATCCCGACGGACTGGACGATATAGATAACCGTATTCTGGAAGCGATCATCTGCAACTTCAACGGCGGGCCGGTGGGGGTAAAAAATATCTCCGTAACTGTGGGCGAAGAAGAAGGCACGCTGGAAGAAGTCTACGAACCATTTTTGATCCAGAAAGGCTATCTGGTGCGCACGCCCCGCGGCCGGGTGGTTACGCCCAAAGCCTACGAAAAGCTGGGGGTGAGCGGCTCCGCCCGCAGCCGCGGCAAAAAGAATGACGACCAAATGAATTTATTTTGAGGTAAAACTATGAGTGCATACTGGGTACAGAATCTCCTGAAACTTCAGGATTTGGATATGGAAATACGCAATCTCAAGCTCCGTTTGACCATGATCCCCAAAGAAGCGGAAAAACTCCAGCAGGAGATCGCAAAAATCGAAGGCAAAGTAAAAATCGCTAAAGAAAAAAAAGCAGCCCACGACCGGGAACTCAAGCAGACTGAAGCCGAAATCGCCGAACTCAACGACAAAATCGGCAAACTCCAGACCCAGTCGGCTCTGGTCAAAAAAAATACCGAATATCAGGCCATGCTGGGCTCTATTGCCATGCTGAAAAATTCTATCAGCGATTTGGAAAGTAAACAGCTTGAGCTTATGGATACCCTTGCTGCCGACGATCAGGCGATCCGTCAGGCGATCAGCGATGTCAAGCCGGAAACCGCCGGTTTGCGGGAAGAACTCAAAGAGCTTGCAGAGCTTTTCAGCGATGTCAAAAAGCGCGGACGGGAACTTCTGACCCAACGTCCGGATTTGCGGAGTATGGTGGATTCGGAGATCCTGCCCCGCTATGAACAGATATTGCAGAAAAACACCACCCCCCCGCTGGTGCCGGTGGAAATCGATAAATGCGGCAACTGCCATTTGCGTCTGACGCCCCAGACGCTCAACAGTGCCCGCGCCGGAGCGATCACCTTCTGCGACAACTGCATGCACATAATCTACATGCCCGACGAGCAGGATTAAAGATCCGGTATCATCATCATGAAAAAACTTTTCCGCAAAGCCTTTGCCGACAGTCTGCCGGTGCTTATGGGGTATCTCTCCATGGGCATAGCATTCGGCATATTGCTGGCAACTCAAGTTAAAGGGGCGAATTTTCTTACCGCGGCAATGATGAGTTTTTCCACCATCTCCGGCAGTATGCAGTTTGCTGCGGTGGAAATGCTTGCCAATGCCGCAAGCTACACCTTGCTCCTGACCGCCATGCTGGCAGTGCTTATCAATATAAGATACGCCATGTACGGTATATCGCTGGTGCGTTACTTTGCCAACTACCCGTGGTATATAAGGTACTACCTGATCTGGACTCTGACCGACGAAACTTATGCTTTGGAAAGCTCCACCACGCTCCGGGGCAGAAAAAGAATGTATTACTCTTTGCTGGTCAGCAGCTTTGACCATCTTTACTGGTTCACCGGCTCGGTGATCGGTGCGGCGGCTGGAGCGTTCATAACTTTTGACACAGCGGGTATCGACTTTGCCATGACCGCCCTTTTTCTGGTGGTGTTGACCGACCTTGTCCGCCATAAAGCCAACCGGCTGCCGGCGCTGACCGGGGGCTTGTCGACTTTGCTGGCACTGATATTTTTTGTGGCATTCTACCCCGACGCCGTCAACCGGATGCTGCTGGCGGCAATGGCATTGATGATCGCTGTTTTGCTGATCTTGCGCAAAAAGTATCAGAAAAAATACGGAGGTACCCTATGACCTTGCACCAATACACCTTGATCGCGATAATGGCGGTGGTGGTCATCGTACTGCGAAGCATACCTTTTGTGCTTTTTTCCGGCAAACGCAAAGTTCCGCCGACCTTGCTTTATCTGGGTAAAGTCCTGACCGCAGCGGCCATCGCCATGCTGGTGGTTTACAGTTTGTACGGCAATTTGAATTATCCGCAAGCCGGGGCAAAAAATCTGCCGGCGGGGCTGTTGGCATCGGCAGTAACGATCATACTGCACTGGTTTTTCAAAAATCCGCTGATCAGCATTATTGCCGGTACAGCATCTTATATGTTTTTGATTTGAAAGGGTAAAAAAAATGAAAACGCTTGGAAAAATTCTCACCATCTCCTTGACTCTGCTGCTGGCATTGAATTGCTTTGCCGCCGGAAAGAACGCGGTTAAAAAGCCGGTAAAAAAAGGAAGTTCCGATGTGGAAATCTTTACCGAAAGAAACAACCGCTCTGAATTGCTGAAAGGTATTCTGCCGGCACAGGTCAAAACCATTGCCTGTATTGCCGCGGGTTCATACCCCGGTTCAGCCGGTTACAAAAAAGGTATTGAGCTTTTGCGTCAAGCCGGATACAAAGTCAAAGTCATGCCCCACGCCTTTGAAAAACCCGCTGAAGGCAAAGGTTCAGCCAAGCTTGAAAACCGGGTAAAAGACTTTGTGGATGCCTGGTGCGATAAAGAAGTGGATATGATTTTGTGTATCCGCGGCGGCAGAGGCTGCGGCGACGTTATGCAGGCAATAGATTGGAGCAAACTGCCCCAACGCCCCGAACTCTATTTGCAGGGATACAGCGATGTAACGATGATCCTTTCAGCCTTGCAGAAACGCAATTACGGTCATCCGGCAGCCGGGCCCATGGTGGGTGCCATGCAAGGTCTGACGCCCGCTGCGCTCAAAGCCATGCGGGATATGCACCATAATAAGCAAGTGGGCCCGGTAAAAGTTGCTCCCATCATCAAAGGCGATTGCGAAGGCTTGGCACTGGCGGGCTTGCTCTCCCGTTTTGCCTGGGTGGTAAAAACTTCCGACCGCCCCATCGTCAAAGACCGGATCATCTTTATTGAAAGTGTTGCGGCAAATGAAAAACAAATGCGTGAATACTTCCAGACCTTGCTGGATGAAAAATTTTTTGAAGGTGCCGCCGGGGTGGTCTTCTGCTATTTTACCAAAACCGGAACTGACCGGAAGACCGTAAACGCCATGCTCAAAGAAATCGCTCCCCAACTGGGCGTACCGGTATACATGGGGTTCCCCTTCGGGCATAAGAGCGGCAGCTATACCATAGATTTCAGCCGCAAAGCTGTTATCAAAAACAACACCGTAACTTTTCCGGAAAACAAGTAAATTCCATTTAAAACCAAGCCCCAACGGGCTATAACCCCAAAAGAGGTATTTTTATGAATATTTTATCTAAAATCATGCCGGCATTACTGCTGGTGCTGCTGGTGCTGCTGACTGCCGGATGTTGTATCGATCAAGAAAAATATCAGGTCGTATTGCTGGGCGACTTGCATTACGATTCAGCCGATCTCCGAACCAATGTGGATAAACTCAAACCCCGTCATTACCGGGAAATGCACCGCAATATGGCGGCATGGGAAAAGAATATCCCCGCAGTTTTGAAAGCCGCTGCCGATTACGCCAATAACAACGATGTGCTTTTTACTGTGCAGTGCGGCGACATTACTCAAGGCGATGAAGGCAAATACCAGTTTGCCGCCACCAGTTTTGAGCGGGTGCTGAATTTGGTCAATAAAGATCAGACCAAGCCGGTATACATAGTCCGGGGCAACCACGATGTCCGGGGTGCCGGTAAAGAAAAGGCTTGCAGCGATGTATTGTTCAGCTACATGAAAAAGCAGGATGTGCTCTTCCCGGAAGATGCAACTGACCAGACCTGTTACAAAATTGTGGGCAAAGACCTCTTTATTTTCTTTGACGGCATGAAGGATTCGCTCAAGTCTGTTGAAACAGCTCTGCAAGCCAAGCCCGACGCCCGGCACATCTTTTTAGTTACTCACATTCCGGTAATGCCCTGCCAGTTTTCCCCTTCCAGTATCGGCTGGATCTGCGGTAAATATTCCAATGTGCAAAATGGCGACAAGATCCGGGCTCTTTTAGCCAAACATAATGTGATAGTGCTTACTGCCCACATTCACCGCACTACTTATTTTGACTGGAAGCTGCCGGAAGGCTCCATCAAGCAGTTCTCCTCTTTCAGTATAGTAGCCGATCCGGCTGCCAAACCGGAAAAAGTTGTGTTTACAGGCGATGAATACTTTAAGTATTTTGCCGAAAATTTTTACCCGAAGCAGAAAGAAAAAGACCGGGCAGCGCTGCACAACTTTTTGCAGCGGTATATGGGCAAACTCAACAGCTGCATCAATTTCAAAAAAGTTACCGGCTTCAATGTGCTGCGGATCGACGGCGACAAAGTTTTTGTCGATATGTACTGCGGCAAGCTGGATAAAGCCGCTTTTACCCAACAGATAAAATAAAACACATCAACTCAAATGCCCGGCACCCCGCAAGGATAGGATGCCGGGTTTTTTATTGCCCGGAGAGTTAAGTGACTTACCTTTACGACTTGATTTTTTTGTAAAATTCAAAAAAAATTGCTTTCTTTTCTTGCAAACTTCTTTTCCGGTGTTATCTTTTATGTAAAATAAGTTGAACATATTTAACATAAAGAGAGGTATTATGAACCTGACAGAAGATTTTAAGCGGCCAGCCACACTGGCGGACAGCGTTGAAGAGTGTATCTTGCAATATGTTAAACGCAAAGAACTTGAACCCGGCGATATGCTGCCCAAAGAAGAAGAGATCGCCGCCCAGCTCAATGTCAGCCGCCACATCGTCCGGGAGGGGATCTCCGGGTTGAAAACTCTCGGTGTCATTGAATCACGCAAACGCAAGGGGATGTTTATCCGCAAACGGTTGAATGCGTTTGAAAGTGTCCGCAAACTTGCATGTGCCAGTTTATTTACCAAAGAAGAATACCGTCAGTTCATGCAGATCCGTGTGATCATGGAAATGGGCATGGTAAGTTATATCTGGAAAAACCGCACGGCACAAGCTGTTGAAGAACTGCGGCGTATTGCAGAAGATATTGCCATGCCGGCAATTGAAAATGAAATCGCCTTTCACTCCAAACTGTTCAGCATGGGCGGCAATGATATTGCCAGTCAGTTCCAGAATATTATTATTTCGGCATTTGACCCGAACTATCACCCGTCTGCTGAAAATCATAACAGCGATGCCCAAGCTCATATCCGGATGTGCGACAGCCTTGAAAACGGCACTATTGACGATTTCCGCAAACTGATGGAAAAACATTTCAAACCATATTTGTAATATTTATTATTTATAAAAGAAAGGTAAAAAAATGGCTAAAAAAGTAATTTCAGCAACCGTAACACCGCTTAAAGCTGATGGTTCACTTGACCGTAACGGCTTGAAAAATATTTTTGAACGCAACATACGCCACGGCATTGACGGCGTGTTCCTTTTCGGTTCCATGGGGGAATGGGGAAGTTTCTCCGACGCTTTCAAAGAAGAAGGTGTGGAACTTGCCTCCGGGCTGCTCAAAGGCAAAGCGGAGCTGCTGGTAGGCATTAATGCCGCATCATTGCCGCTTTCTCTTGAAAATATGAAACGCTATCAGAAATATGATTTTGACAGTTATGTCTTTATGCTGCCCGGCAAAACTTCCTTTCTTGATCCCGTCAAATCGATCCTTGCTGTACTTGGTGCCGCCGACCGGCCGGTTTACTATTACCACTGCCCGCCCAACAACGGCAGAGAGCTTTCGCTGGAAGATTTTGCAACGATCATGGCACACCCCAATCTTAAAGGCATCAAAAACTCATCTTCCAACATGTGGCTCCGCCGTGAACTGCTTATCATGCGTAAGGAACGAACTTTCAAAACCCTGCTTATGGAAGGTCAGGAGTGGGCAGTCGATGAAGCATTGCTTGCGGGCAACGACGGCATGGTCTGCGGCATGGCGGCACTTACTTCCAAACCCATGGTGGAACTTGCCCGGGCGGCTGATCGCGGCGACTGGAATGAAGCGGTGCGGCTGCAAAATCTCCTGATCGAAATTTATCACGGCGTTTACGGTATTGATATCGGCAACTGCTGGAATGGTCAGAAATATGCACTTATGAAACTGGGTTTGATCGAAACGCCCTACACCATTGCCCAGGAAATGACTTCACTTACCGACGGGGCAAAAAAACGCATTGAAGAGTGTCTTACCAAATATAAAAATGAGCTTGACTGATGAAATTTATCAACATGATCATGGTGCTGCTGACGGCAATCGATCTTTCCGCAGCAGCCATTACAGAAAAGGGCAACAAAACTATGATTTACGAACTTGGTGACAAACGGGAACTTTTTATTGACAACTTTTTCATTAAATCCCTTGAAGGCGATGTCAGGAAAAAACTGCACAACCCGGTGCCGGATGAGATCGTGATGACCCTCGACGAACCGCACGAAATGAGCAACAGAACAGCAAGTTCTTATACTTCAATTATTTTTGACGGCAGCCGTTATCTGATCTATTACCGTGCGGCACGGGATACTTATGAAGGGGGCAAACTTGTAGAAAAATACATTCTTTGCGTTGCCGAAACTGTTGACGGGATAAATTTCAAACGCTCCCAGGTCAATCTTTCCCCGGAAGGATATAATGTCGTTCTGGATAATTCAATGACCGACCATCTGGTAGAAGCGGGCGCAGCCAATGTCATGCCGGG
>JAFVQX010000048.1 GCA_017504585.1 Lentisphaeria bacterium | reverse complement strand
AATGCTCTGTTGCCTTGAGCAAGGACGGTACTTGAGTAAAGGCGCAAGACCTTTTGCCGGAGCAGTCTTTTTCGTCTTCCGTGAATAAGGTTGGTTACTTTTGATCAGCTGCTGCATTACGCGGCAGTATACTCTGTAAAGCCTACATAACTTGCGGCTGGAATTTTGTCCGGTAAAAAACGGCTCAAGCAGTTATTTTGCTGAATAAAACAGCTTTTTTATTGCACTCTTGGCTTCAAGTTTACGGTATGCCATGGGCGAAATACCATAGTGTACCGTAAACATTTTAGTAAAATAATTTGAATCGCGGAAACCGACCTGATAGGCTATTTCCGATATACGCGCATTACTCTGTTTGAGCAGTTCCGCAGCGTGGCGAAGTCTGACCATTTGTAAAAACGCGATCGGACTCATGCCGGTGCCGCGCTTGAAACAGCGCGTAAAATTGCGTGTGGACATACAGGCGCGTTCCGCCAGTTCATCCAGAGCAAAATCCCGGGTAAAGTTTTTTTCCAGCAAAGCCACGCTTTCGCCGATCTTGGGCAACATATTCTCCGGAGGGTGTGGAACATCGTTGAGTTCAGATACATACACAATTATTTCGATCAGCCTTGCCAGCGCAATCATTTCGTCTGCCGGCGTAATATCTGCCAGCCGCGACTGCAGTTCCAGCAGCATGTTTTCCAGCGTTTTCTGCTGTTGCAGTGTTAAATGCAGATGATTGCAGAAGTTTTTGGTCGTGCGTAAACGCGGCTCCACCATAAAAAACAGATTGTAACCCTGACAACGCTGTAAGCGATTCCACGGCAGCTCCAGAGTGCGACGGTCAAAAAGCAGATTCAACAGCGAAAAATTTTCACTTTTCTGAAAAAAATGAGATGTCTGCTCGTCCAGCAAAAAGAGATCTCCCTGCGACAGCGAAAAATCCACGCCGTTGATATTCTGTACGCCATTTCCGCCGGTCACCAGCACCATTTCCGAAAAATCGTGGCTGTGCGGCACAAATGTATAGTCGAGCCAGCCATAACGGCTACAGCCCATTTTTTTGCCGACTGCCGCCAGACGGAAGTCCGGCGCCGGGAAAAATTCCCTGCCGGAGATCCGCAAGATATCATCCTGATTGTTATTGACACTCATTGATTTAACTGTTTTCAGATTGGCTGCAGATTTACATTTCCTCAACATTTTCTAATATATCATCATCAATAAAATTTGCAATTATCTGTTTTCAAAATGTGATTATTTCGTATCCCAGATAACTGAAAAACGCCTCTTCCAGCGCAGTAAAAGTATCGCCATAACTCAAACTCATATGGTGCGGGAAGCCGTAACGCAGCATCGTGTGCAGTTTGTTCTGGAAATTGTCGAATCTGGCAACCCCGCCGCAGCCGAAAAACTCTGCTGGCAATTCATCATTGGTGAATTCGCCTTTATCCAGTGCAAAAATCAATTTTCCTTCGCGGGTCATGCCCGACATCCAGGTGAATTTGCCCGGTTTCATTCTGCCTTCGTTACAGCCCAGACCGTTGCCGCAGCCAAGCACGCGGGCAAACATCGGGTGATCGACGATTTTTGTCGACGGCTGCATCAGACTTGCCGCAGTAGGCCCGCAGTGGAAAAGTACGCATTTGTCCGGTTCATCGCCGTAATTATTGTTCCAGTCCAGACAGGCTCCGGGGGCATCAGCTGCCAGCGCAAGCGCGTGCATACCGATAGCATTGACTGTATCGACTTCGCAGTTGGCAGTTATCCGCCGATCGTTGAGCATCGACAGAACCATGCATGGCGAAAGTTTCAATTCTTCTTCCAGTTCCGTCCAGCAGCGCAGCGTCACCAGATCGAGGCGGTATTTTGCGATCATTTTTTCGATAGCTACCGCCAGTTTTGCCATGCGCAGCTGCACGGGATCTGTGTTATCGGGCCAACAGCTGTAGTTTTTGATAAATTCCGCTTTGTGGCGGACTTGTTCGTCAGAATCTTTGAGCGTTTTTATCAATGCAAAGAGTTCGGACAGGTCGAAGGCTTCGTTGCTTATATGGTATTTTTCGAGTGTGGTTTCGTCAAAACGCACGGTTTTGAACGGCGTACAGCGGGCGCCGATCGAGCCTGTACGCAGATTTTTCATGCCGTTTGCCACCCGACAGACGGCGGCAAAAGTATGCAGATTGTCCAGAAAAGCCGCGCTGGCTGGCTCGACTGTATGCGGTTCCAAAACCGTGCAGGGTATGCGGCATTGACGGAAGAGATTCACCGCGCTGATCTTGCCGCAGAAAGCATCGCGCCGCGTAGCAGCTCCCATAGAATCAAGACGGTCGCTGCAGGCAATAAACAGGATCGGTTTGCCGAAATCCCGCAACGCAGTCAGGCAGGAAGATTCATCGCCGAAATTCGGAAAAACAGCGATCACGCCGTCGCAAGGCTGATTTTTGAGAAAATCAGCATAACGCAATGCCCCGGCATCATCGGCAACACCTTCAATCGGCAGGATCGGAATATAGCCTGCTTTTTTTACTGCCGAAGCGATATTGTCGATAGCTTCGGCAACCAGCTGCTGCGGAAATGTGGTACGGTTGGAAACAAAAAGTGCAAATTTCATAATATAACCTCCAAAGTTTCTGGACTAATTTATCTTATCGGCGATAAAAAACCTTGATAATATCGACAAAAATCTTAACGATTGGGACAACTTGTTGTATTATCGGCTTCTGGCAAAATATTTTTGATGCATAATAGTTTGGCAATCATAAAATGAACAGCAGCAGTAGTTGGTGCGGGCATCCGCGACAAATAAACGCTATCGTATCCATTGAATACGAACTGCTGGTTCACCCGATCACATCCGCTGCTGCCAGATATATTTTGAGGACAGAATAATTAAGCAGGATTCTTCGGATTTTGCGGTCAATCAGCGGTCAAAAACAATGTTTCGACGGATTTGGCTGATTTTTCCATATTTTTTGTCCGTATTGTCAAGGTTTTTGCACTGATCATGCAGTATTTTAAATAAAGAACGATACTTTAAATTGCCGGTATTGTGCTTTTGGCAAAACATCTGTTCAATCAAAGTTATTTCTATACAGGAGCAAAAAAATGAGTAATATCAAATGGTCTGTCGATCTTGACAATGTTATAGGCGAAGTCAAAGGCGAACTTTACGGCGGTTTTGTTGAACACCTGGGCCGCAATGTTTACGGAGGAATCTATGACCCGGGCTCCCCGGTGGCGGATGAAGACGGTTTCCGCAAAGATGTTATTGAACTCGTCCGCGAATTGAACATGCCCGTGACCCGGTATCCGGGCGGATGCTATGTGGACCTTGAACGCTGGGAAGACAGCGTGGGCAAGGAACGCCGCTCACGCATCGACCCCGCATGGCACCAGATCGAACCCAACACCTTCGGATTGGATGAATTTATGAAGTGGGCAAAAAAAGCTGACACCACCCCGCTTATAACCATCAACACCGGCAACCGTTCGCTGCTCGACACCTTGAGTTTATATGAATATTGCAACATTCCCGGCGGCACCTATTGGAGCGAACAACGCCGTGCCAACGGGGTGGAAAAACCTTACAATATCAAAAACTGGTGCATCGGTAACGAGCTTTACGGTAATTGGGAAATCGGTCAGATGTCCGTCGAAGAATATGCCAGAAATGCCCGCGAACATGGCAAACTCCTGAAAAAAGTCGATCCGGACTGCCGTCTGATCGCCAGCGGTTCGCCTTACGATATGGCATGGAACCGCAAACTTCTGGAACTCGCCGGTAAATATATTGATGTTATATCACTGCACGATGCATTCTACATGCTCGGCGATACCACCGAGTTCCAGTATCTCAAATCCATTGAACGCTTTGAAAAATACCTCACTGACACCATCAAAGAATGTAAAGCCTACGAAGCACTCAACGGCAAACGCATCGCCGTAAGCGTGGACGAGTGGATCATCTGGGACTTCGAACGCCGTATGCGCCCCGAAGAAGAGTGGACCACCGGTATGCACCTGCTGGAACAGGATTACACCATTCTGGAAGCTCTGATCGCCGGATCGTTCTTCAGCTGTCTGCACCGCCACGCCGCCGATGTGGATATTGCATGTATCGCCCAAAGCGTAAACGTTATTGCCCCCATAAGAACCGAACCCGACGGCACTTGCTGGAAACAGAGCATTTACTACCCATTTGAATTGACCAGCCGCTACGGCAGAGGCATATCCCTGGAAGTCACCGACGAAAATAACGATAAAGGTTATATCTACGGCAGCGCCGTCTGGAACAAAGAACACAACGAAATAACACTCTTTGTAACCAACCGCGCCGAAGAAGCCTGCGAGTTTACATGCGCTTTGCCCGCAAACACTGAAAATCTCAACCAGTGCATAACCATGTTCTGCAACGACCATAAAGCCGTCAACGGCCCCGGCAACAGCAAAAACATCGCCCCCAAAGAACTCCAAGGCAACCTTAATAACTCAACATTCTCCAGCACCTTGCCCCCAGTATCCTGGAGCATGATCAGAATACAGCTGCGATGAAGACAATATCTGGAGGAACTTACACTATTTGAACCGTTGTGCCGATTTTAGGCAGGAGCTATTCGGTGAATTATTTAATGCTCTGCAAGGAGAAAGCAGAGAACAGAACTTGCGTCCTATCAAAAATCTCTGCTTATGCTCAAACGCATAGTACTTTTGGTTCTGTTTAAGGTGCAGATGCCTTAAAAAAGACTTGAACCAAAATCTTGTCATATAGGAGGGTGCAAAAATTCTTTTTCCTCGGAAACAAAGCGAAAAATGGCATCCCTTTCTCCATCAATGGATTTTTGCACCTTCCAGATTTTGCCAAGCTTTTCTTAAAAGCGGTCGATCAAGGCTGCCCAACGAGGCAGCCGCGACAACTCGAAACCTGTCGTTACAGGTTTTGCCAGGCTTTATTGCCGAAAAGACCTTCGTCCATAAAGACCGGTTCATATCCTGCTTCTGCTACCAGTTTGCAGGCGTACTCCATACGTTCAAAGTGGTTTGGTATATAATTCTGGTAATACGGGAACGAGTATTGTTCGTGTGTCATCAGTGCCAAAGTTTCTCTGTAATTCGGTGATGACGGGTCGCAATATCTGCCAAATCTGCGGTCGAGCGCAGCGATATCATCATAATTGCAGCAGCAGAAATCGTTGCTGAGCATCATTCCGGTAAATTTATCGTAAAATATTTTTCCTTCGGTAACGTAATCCACCACATCACGTTCATAGAAATAGCCGATATCAGATACCGGAGAGGTCTCAGCGACATCCACTGAAGTGCGCGATACGGAATAACCGCCTGTCAATATGTTTACTCCGCGTTCTTTCAAAACGTACAGATTTTTCGGATTGGTCATCGCCCAGTGGATCACCGGAGCGGCTGCGAAAGCTTTTTCACCTGCAATGCGGACGATCTCTTTTTGAAGCAGATCGTAATCTTCCGCCAGTTTCTCCGTGGCGACGTGCTGATAGGGGCGGTCGGGAAACTCTGAATAAGCGTGAAATGCGAGGCGGAGCCAATCGGAATTTGCGTCAAACTCTCCGCGGTAATCCTCCGGAAAATCTTTCAGTTCCGGCTTGTCGGGATCGTGGTCGTTGCGGTAAAAACAATTCAGACAGAACTTCGTGCCGTATTTATCGTGGATATTTTTCAGATTTTTGAGATAGAACTGATCGAAGAGCGAAGCTGGACGGTTTTTCATTATCTCCGTCCAGAAAAATGAGTTGTCGTCGATGAAAAAACTGAAACGGCGGAAAGAGTTTTTATCCCACATGACCGTCAGTTTTAACTGGTTTTCGCCGAATTGATTGTCGGAGGTGATGACGATCTCGTTGATCTTCTCTTTCAGGACAGCTTTGCCGCTGAAAATGCGGTCGCGGACGACAGCAGGTTCGCCGTTGATCTTCACGATCGAAGCGGTATCGGTGATACCTCTGACTTCCACAGTGAGCGAGTCGGCTGTTTCAACTCCGTCCAGATGGCTGAGGACGGAACCGTTTCTCATATTGATTACTTCCAACATTATCTTTTATCCTTTCATTTTCAACGGTAAATTCAGCTGCCACTGAGCAGTTTATACGGTATAATATACACTTGTAAATGGTGTTTTCAAGCAATTTGTATTGAAAGTTGCTATATTATGCTCTGTAAAATTAAAATGTTGTTATACAGGCAAGCAATCGACATTCAACATCCTGTGCTCCGGTTTGATTGCTTTTACAAATCTTCATTGCATAGTATTACAAGAAATATTTTTATACAGAAACAGCTTGTGGTCGCACTGAACGGCCACAAGCTGCTTGAGGGCTGAAAGTCCGGCAGAAAGTTTTTTTGCTCTCAATGCCGGAATACATTTTTTCAATTACTCCTGAAATGCCATTTTTGCCAGCGTGTGCGGGTGTTTCCACTCCGGAGTTACATTGTACTCGTGATTATGCACTCCCGGCGCCCAACCCAGACGCTGCGCCCACAAGTCGATCATATCATCACTCACATAACGCAAAGTCACTTCATCCAACCGTTCAACACCGAGTTTT
>JAFVQX010000047.1 GCA_017504585.1 Lentisphaeria bacterium | reverse complement strand
GATGCTGGCGGGGATGCTGATAGCGGTGTTGATTTCCTACCGCAAGCCCCGGGAGTATGACGAAAGCAAGATCCAGACTGTTTCGCCGGCCAATATCGAGATCAAACCGTGGAAAGTCATTACCGGTGTGGTGGCGATCATTGCCGGTTTCACCGCGCAGATCGTGCTGGATTCGCTCTTTCTTGCTTCGTTGGCGGCGGTGCTGGTCTTTGTGATCGCCCGGGTGATAAGTTTGCGCGACACCCAGGATGTTTTTGTGCAGGGCGTCTACCTGATGGGCGGCATCGGTATTGTAATGATCGCAGCCAGCGGTTTTGCCGAAGTCATGAAAGCCACCGGCGGCATTACTGAACTGGTGGATATGATCTCCGGCGGACTGGGCAGCAACCGGGCTTTTGCTGTATTTATGATGCTCCTTATCGGACTGCTTATCACTATGGGGATCGGGTCGTCATTTTCCACCGTGCCGCTTATTGCCGCGATCTATGTGCCGCTTTGTATGAAGCTGGGTATGTCGCCGGAAGCTACTCTGGCAGTAGTTGGTGTAGCCGGTGCGCTGGGCGATGCCGGTTCGCCGGTGTCTGAATCGGTGCTGGGGCCCACTGCCGGGTTGAATGCTGACGGTCAGCACGATCATATTTATGACTCTACCATACCGACATTCATCCACTTTAATATACCGCTTCTGATCGCGGGTTGGATCGCCGGGATGGTGCTCTGACCACTTGAAAAACTGTTGATTATGCCGTCGGTTTGCCGTTTTTAGCGGCTTCGGCGGCATAATTTTTTGGCGTTACTTTGTAGTGATCGCTGAAAACTTTTATAAAATAACTGCTGGAAGAAAATCCGCAGCGATTGGCGATTTCGGCGATCTGCAGCCGGGTGGTCTGCAAAAGCTTGCGGGCAACCTGCAAGCGCTGCGAAGTAAGGTAGTCGCTGAAACTCACCCCGAATTCTTTGTGGAATATCCTTGAGAGATATGCCGGACTTATACCGATATGTTTTGCCGTTTGCTTCAAGCTCAAAGGTTCAGCATAGTTCTGATCCAGAAAATGCTTGGCCCGCCGCATGGCTTCCTGCAGCGGCAGCAGGGCATGGGGTTCGGTTGTGTGCTGACTTTTCATCAAATCAAAATAAAACAGCAGCAATATGCTGTGCAGTTGAATCGATAAGTGTTGCCGGTACTCCGGGGAATCATCGCAATTTGACCGCAGAAAATCCAATCTCCTCCGTACTTCGTTGCTCACATCGTAGCTTAAATTGGGCAATGTACGATTGTTGACAAACTGGAAAAACTCATTACATTCCCAATGAAACTGCATTATCAGAATACGCAGCCCTTTCAGCAAAGCAAATTCATCCCGGTGGCGGGTGCCTGCCTCCACCAGCAGAAAATCCCCCGGCATCGCCTGATAGACCAGGTGATCTTCCCAATGCAAAGTTATCTTGCCATCCAGTACATACAAGAGTTCATGCTCCCGGGGGATATGCTCGTTGGTTGAATATATGTTGGCATATTCCAAACCCCGGAAGTTGGTTACCTGCGGAATGTGGCTTAAGATTTTATTGACGCATTGTTCCATAAAATTATCCCTTGTTTTTGATAAAAAATAGCATAAAAAATACTCCCGTCAAGTCAAAATCGCAAAAAATTGTTATTATTCAAAAAAAATTGTTATTTTTTTGTATTGCAGATAGCAAAAAATCAATTATAATTTATAACAGAAACCCAAAAATACTCTAACGCAATTCAACTGAAAGGAATCGTTAAAATGTCAGAAACTCTCGCAATCTATGGTGGCAAACCCGCAGTCGATGTCAGCAAAGTGGTCAACTGGCCCCCTATCAATGATATTGATGAAAAGATGGTCCTGGAAGCTCTGCACCAGCCCAGTCAGGCCCGCGGCCCCCAGAATCTGGCTTTTGAAAAAGAATTTGCCGAATGGAACGGCAACAAATACGCCCTTTTCACCAACTCCGGTACCGCGGCTTTGCACATGTGCCTGGTGGGTTGCGGCATCGGTGCCGGTGACCATGTGCTGGTAACTGCTTACAGCTGGAGCAGCAGCGCAACCTGTATCCTGCACCACGACGCCATTCCGATTTTTGTGGATATCGATCCGGAAACCTTCCTGATGGACCCCGACAAGATCGAAGAAGCTATCACCCCCCGTACCAAGGCGATCATCGTAGTCCAGCTCCACGGCTTGTGCAACGATATGGACAAGATCAACGCCATTGCCAAAAAGCACAACCTTAAAGTTATCGAAGATGCCTGTCAGGCTCACGGCGCTACCTACAAGGGCCGCAAAGCCGGTACCATAGGCGATTGTGCTGCTTTCAGCTTCAACCAGAACAAGTGCCTCTGCTGCGGCGAAGGCGGTATGTTCGTGACCGATGATGAAGAAATCTACAACGGCGCCGCCAAGCTCTGGAGCTTCGGCGAAACCGCCCGCCCGGAACAGAGCCGCGACTATCACGCCTACGCTCTGGGCTGGATGTACCGCAACAACGAAATCACCGCCGCTTACGGCCGCGCCCAGCTTACCAAATATGATTACTACTTCAAAACCTTGCGGGAAAACGGCGAATACCTGTTGAAGAATCTTGCCGGTACGCCCAACTTGCTGCTGCCTTATGAGCCGGAATATGCCGAACACAACTGGTACAACTTCAACTTGCGTATCGACTTTGACAATATGGGCATCACCGACCCGGCTGAACAGGTCAAGTTCCGCAACGCAGTTGCCGCGGCATTGGTTGATGAAGGCATCAAAGCCAGTGTTTGGCAGCGGTTCATTCTGCCGGAAATGACGGTGTTTGCCGCCAAGAATGCTTACGGTATGGGCTACCCCTGGGCGATCCCCGGTGCGGATGAGGGCGTTGATTACAGTTTGGAAAAATTCCCCAACGCTCTGGCATACAGCCGCAAGCATATTTCTATTGTGCAAACCCTGCGGGCACCCAACGGTCTGGATATAGCCGAACAGGTGCGGCAGGGGATTGTGAAAGTCTTCAGCAATCTGGATAAGATCGACCCCGATCGCATCCAGAAAATTCTGGAAGACCGCCGCAACAGCAAAAAGTAAAGTTTTGAGCAGCCTTTGGTATCATGTGATGCCAAAGGCTCTTTTGCAATTAATGGGAATTTATATTTTACAGAGGTGTTGTTATGGGAAATGCTATTAAAATCGGCTGGGGCAAGCGTTCTATTGCCAAAGAAGGTCCGGTGCCGATCACCGGGCAGTTTTACTTGCGTATTTCGCAGGGGGCTTTTACCCCGGTGCTGGTCAGTGCGTTGGTTATAGAAAATGGCAGCGATGCGGTGATTTTTGCTTCGGCAGATATGGTGTCGGTGCAGCCTGAAATGCTCACTATGGCGCAGGAGATATTGAAGAAAGAAGCTCCGGAGATCCCTGCCGATAAAATCATTGCCAATGCGACCCATACTCACGCCGGACCTTCCAGCAACAAAATCGGCTCCTTCCCCAGCAAGATCAAGTTTACCGGTCAGGACGAAATGCTCGAATTTCTCTCCCGCCAGCTGGCAGATGCCGTTAAAGATGCCTGGTTCAGCCGTGCCGAAGGTGCTGTATCTTACGGTTACGGTTTTGCCACCACCGGCCACAGCCGCCGCACCGTCTATCTGGACGATACCGGCTTGAGAGAGCAGGGCAAAGATGCCTCCGGTATTGCGGTCAACGGCCACGGCAAGATGTACGGCAACACCAACGACGATATGTTCGATGGCTACGAAGCTGGTACTGATGCTTTTATCAACTTGCTTTACACTTTTGATAAAGCCGGTAAAGTTACCGGGGCGGTCATCAATGTACCGTGTCCTTCGCAGACCAACGAAAATGCGTGGGTGCTGCACGCAAGTTTCTGGCACAATGTGCGGGAAAAACTTGCTGCCAAGTATGGCGAAAACTTCGGCGTGATCGGTCAGGCTGCCGCCGCCGGCGACCTTTCGCCCCGGCAGATGCACTACCGGGCTGCGGAAAAACGCCGCTATTTGCTCAAATACCCGGAATTGGTTGCCAAATACAAGAGCAACCCCATGCCCACACCTTTTGAACGGCCTACCGACGATAACGATCCCGGGGTGGTGTATGACTGGATGGAATTTATGCGTGCCGAAGATATTGCCAACCGCATAACCGCTGCTTTTGACGAAGTTTTGTCCTGGGCGGGCAAAGAAAAGTTCACCGAGCCGGAGCTTAAGCACGATGTACGCACTGTGAAACTCGCCCGCCGCATGTTCCCCGATGAACTGGTGCAGGCCGAAAAGAGCCAGTACGATGAACTTATGCAGCAAGAGTACAGCAACGACAAAGATCCCTATAAAGAGCTGATCGCCAACTCCAAACTTACCAGCCGCCGCAACCGGCTCAATGGTGTGGTCAAGCGGGCGGAGATCCAGCAGCAGGAACCGGGCATCACCACCGTGATCCATGCCGTAAAAATCGGTAATATCGCTTTTGCCAGCAACCGTTTCGAGCTTTATATGGACTTCATGCACCGAATCCAAGCCCGAAGCCCCTTTGAACAGACCTTTATCGTCCAGCTGGTCAGCGACCAGTACGGTACCGGCAGCTACCTTGCCACTATCCGGGGCGTTGCCAACAAAGGTTACAGTGCCACACCCTACTGCAATCAGGTTTCTCCCGAAGGCGGTCAGGAACTGGTCAACGAAACGCTGGATATGCTTAAAAATTTGAAATAATATATTAAGGAAATAAAAGATGAATTATCTGAAAAATTTGACCCTTCTGTCCGCCGCCGGAGCCATGCTTATTGGTGCCGGGTGTGCTTCGCCTCTGGCTTGCAAAGATGATTGCTCAAGCAAAATCGCTGCCAACGATCACCTGAAGATCGGTTGGGGCAAGCGTTCCATAGCTTCTGATAAACCCGTACCCATTACCGGTCAGTTTTATTTGCGTGTATCACAGGGCGTCTTTACCCCGGTGATCGCCAGTGCTCTGGCTATGGAAAAGGGTAAAGATGCGGTGATTTTTGTATCGGCAGATATGGTGTCGGTGCATTTTGAAATTCTTAAACAAGTTAAGGCGCTCCTTGCCAGAGAAATGCCGGAGATCCCCACCGATAAAATCATTATCAATGCTACGCACACTCACGCCGGGCCTTCCGGCAATGAAATCAAGATGGATTACCCCAACAAGGTGAAAGTCACTCCCACTTCTGAAATGCGTAAGTTCCTTGCCCGCCAGATCGCCGACGCGGTCAAAGAAGCGTGGAGCAAGCGTGCCCCCGGCAGCGTTGCCTACGGTTACGGCTTTGCCACCACCGGTCACAGCCGCCGGGTAGCTTATCTTGACGATATCGGCAAACGGGAGCAGTCACAAGCTGGTATTGCCATGAACGGCAAAGTCAAGATGTACGGCAAGACCAACGATGCTATGTTCGATGGTTACGAAGCGGGTACCGATGCCTTTATCAACTTGCTTTATACCTTTGATAAAAACGGTAAAGTAACCGGTGCGATCATCAATGTACCGTGCCCGGCGCAGACCAGCGAAAATGCCTGGTGGCTCCATGCCAGTTTCTGGCACAATGTGCGGGAAAAACTCTCTGCTAAGTATGGCGATATCGGTGTGATCGGTCAGGCCGCTGCCGGTGGTGATACCGCCCCCCGTCAGATGCACTACCGTGATGCGGAAAAGCGTCGTTATAAGTTGAAGTATGCCGATAAGATCGCTGCATACCTCAAAAAGCCCATGACCTATCCCTATGCCTGGGCAAAAGATGGTGAAGCCGCCCGCAGACAGTACGAATACGATGTTATCGAAGTCATGCGGGCTGAAGATATTGCCAACCGTATCGTTGCGGCATTCGACGAAGTCCTTTCCTGGGCAAAGCTGGATAAACAGTGCAGTCCTGCATTTAAGCACGAAGTCAAAACGGTCAAGCTCTCCCGCCGCATCTTCCCCGACGAACTGGTTGCCGAAGAAAAAGCCAAACACGCCCAGGTCATGCAGGAAAAATTCAAGACCGAGGGCGATGCTATTGATATGCTGACCTATAACTCCAAATTGAACAGCCGCCGCAACCGCATCGGCGGTATTGCCAAGCGTGCCGAATTGCAGAAAACCGAACCCAAACTTACCACCAAGATCCATGCAGTCAAGATCGGTGATCTGGCATTTGTGACCAACCGTTTCGAGCTTTTTATCGACTTCATGCACCGTATCCAGGGCCGCAGTCCCTTTGCGCAGACTGTTATCGTGCAGCTGGTTACCGACGAATACGGGCAGGGCAGCTATCTTGCCACCGAGCGGGCAGTTGCCAACAAGGGTTACAGTGCCACCCCTTACTGCAATCAGGTTTCGCCCCGGGGCGGTCAGGAATTGGTCAACGAAACTCTTGATATGCTTAAAAAGATGAAATAAGGTATTACATACGATGCGTTGCCGTAAATATCTTTCAATTATTTGTGCAGCCGCAGCCGCCGGAACCATGACCGGCTGCGCTATCTTCAGTACCGGTGAATGTAAGGATGAAAATTCTATGAATGATCCAATAAAAATCGGGTGGGCAAAACGCTCCATTGCGCCCAAAGAGGGCACCGCTCCCATAACCGGACAATTCTATTTGCGTGTGGCATTGGGGCAGTATACACCGGTATTGACCAGTGCTATGGTTATGGAAAACGGCAGCGATGCGGTGATCTTTGTGTCGGCAGATATGGTGTCAGTGCCTCCGGCGGTATTGAAAAAGGTCAAAGCCAATCTGGCAAAAGAAGCTCCGGAGATCCCCGGCAGCAAGATCATTATCAATGCCACCCACACCCATGCCGGACCTTCTGCCAATGGGCCGGAAGATGCACCTTACCCCAACACGGTGGATTTTATTCCCGCCGGTAAGATGCAGGATTTTATCGCCCGGCAGATGACCGATGCTGTCAAGGAAGCGTGGGAAAAGCGTGATTTCGGCAGTATATCCTACGGTTACGGTCACGCCATGACCGGTTACAGCCGCCGCAGTGTTTATCTGGATGACATCAGCAAGCGGGAAGCCGCCCGTCCCGGTATTGCCATGAACGGCCGAGCCAAGATGTACGGCAGAACCAATGATGATATGTTTGACGGCTACGAAGCCGGTACCGAAACATTTATCAATTTGCTGTATACCTTTGATAAAAACGGCAAACTTACCGGGGCAGTCATCAATGTGCCTTGCCCCTCACAGACGGTGGGGACTGCGTGGTATCTGCACGCAAGTTTCTGGCACAATGTGCGGGAAAAACTCTCTGCAAAATATGGCGATATAACCATCATCACCCAGAGTGCGGCAGCGGGCGACCTCTGCCCCCAGCAGCTGCACTATCTGCAAGCGGAAAAGCGTCGTTTTGCCCTGAAATATCCGGAAATGCTGAAAAAGTACATGGAAAACCCCATGAAGTATCCGGCAGGCTTGTTCCCCAAAAAGGAAAATTACGACGCCCAATACGCCTACGACTGCATGGAATTTCTCCGTGCTGAAGATATGGCGCAGCGCATTACCGAAGCCTTTGACGAAGTCCTTTCCTGGGCAGGCAAAGAAAAGTTCTGCAAGCCGGAACTTAAACACGAAGTCAAAACATTGAAACTCTCCCGCCGCCAGTTCCCCAAAGAACTGGTGGATCAGGAGCGTGTCAATCATGAAAATTTTATGAAGCAGGAGTTTATTTCCCAGGGCAATAAATACTATGTGCTTCAGCAAAATAGCGCCTTGAACAGCCGCCGCCACCGTTGCGGAGGCGTGGTCAAGCGTTACGAAGAACAAGCGATCAACCCCAAAGTGGTAACTAATATACATGTAGTAAAAATCGGCAACATAGCCTTTGCCAGCAACCGCTTTGAGCTGTTTATGGACTACATGCACCGTATTCAGGCACGGAGTCCTTTTGAACAGACTTTTATCGTTCAGTTGGTTACCGATGATTACGGCGTGGGCAGTTATCTTGCCACCGAACGGGCGATCGCCAACAAAGGTTACAGCGCCACACCTTACTGCAATCAGGCTTCGCCCGAAGGCGGTCAGGAGTTGGTAAATGCTACACTTGATGTATTAAAGGAACTTAAAAAATGAAATTTTCAATGATGACCTACACCCTGATGCGTCAGGGTTGCTACACCCCGGAAGACTGCGTAAGAGTAGCTTCCGAACTGGGTATGGAAGGTATTGACTGGATCACCACTTACGGCCGTGACCCCAAAGAACTCCGCAAGATGAGTGTTGATGCCGGTTTGGAAGTGGCTGCTCATACCTTCTTTTTCCGCGGTGATGATTTCAATGATTTCAACTACAAGGGCGTAGCGCAGAAATCCATGGATGATGCCTGCACGCTGGGCGCTCCGGTGATCATGATCGTACCGGTGCCGTTTGCCGGAGTGGAAGACGCTGCGGAAAATCGTAAACGCTGGACGGAGATTCTTGCCAATGTGGCACCTTACGCTGAAGAACGCAATCTGGCTATGACGGTGGAAAACTTCCCCGGTTTGTACAGTCCGTTCGTAACAGCCGATGATTTCTATGAAGTCAAAAAACAGGTTCCCGGCTTGAAACTTACATTTGACAACGGCAATGCTGCTTCCGGCGAAGATCAAGTCGAAAGTCTGAAACGCTGTTTTGCCGATGTGGTGCATGTGCATTTCAAAGATTGGGACATTATTGACCACGCCGAAGAGGGGTGGCGTCCGATGAAAGACGGTCGTTTTTACCGTGCTGCGTTGATCGGCGAAGGCAAAGTCGACAGCCGTGCCACATTGAAAACTCTGGAAGAACTGGGCTATGACGGGTTTATCAATATTGAGTACGAAAATAACAAATATCCTGCTCACGAAGCAGTAAAAATGGCATTGGAGTATCTGAAAAAATGAAAGATTATAAAATCGGTATTCAGCTTTACAGTATCCGTGAAGCCCTTAAACAAGATTTCAAAGGCGTCTGCCGTGAGTTGGTCAAACTGGGCTGCGATGCAGTGGAACCGGCTTTTTACTTTGGCGAAATGGAACCGGCAGAACTGGCGGCATTCTTCAAAGAAGTTGGGCTGAAAGTTTGCGGTATCCACGGCCGTTCCGCTGATTTGGCAGACCCCGCCAGCAATATTTACGATTACGCTGTGGCGCTGAACGCACCCTTTGTGACTACCAGCGTTTGCGGCGATCGCCTTAATAAAGCTGATTATCAGGAATACGAAGCAGAGTGTATCGGTATCTGCCGTGCTGCCGGAGAGGGTGCCGCCAAGCGCGGCTTGCGCTTTACCTATCACAACCACGATCTGGAACTGAAAAAGTATGCCGACGGCGGCTGCGGGCTGGATAATGTGATCAAAAATACTGACCCGGCAAATGTGGGTTTTGAGCTGGATGTATATTGGGTGAAAAAAGGCGGTCAGGATCCGGTATCGTACATCAAAAAGCACGGCAGCCGCATCTGGCAGCTGCACATGAAAGATATGGCGGAAGATGGCTCCATTACCGAGCTGGGCAACGGCAATGTGGATTTGATGGGGTGTATTGAGGCTGCGGAAAATATTCCGGCAGAATGGCTCATTTACGAACAGGATTATTCCAAGATCGATCCCTTTGAAAGTGCGGTCATCAGTTTGACCCACTTGCGTAAATTGCTCAATAAGTAAATGAAAAAGCAGCGGCCCGGATGTTATAAAATATCTTCCGGGCTGCTGAAGCTCAATGAAAGTGTGGTTTTTATAAAGCAGCAAAAGCAGTAAATCTGCGTAAAAGGCGGGAGTGTTCGCCGGAAAGGGTTCCGTATGATGAAGAGTGTCAGTTGTAACGCCGACCATGGTCGGGTGAAACAGGGTTTCACCCTGATAGAACTACTCGTAGTAATTGCCATAATCGCCATATTGGCGGCAATGCTTTTACCGGCGTTGTCGGCAGCCAAAGAGCGGGCAGCGGCGACAAATTGTATCGGCAATCTGAAAGATATCGGGTTGGCAGTTCAGAACTACGGAGTTTTATCCGGCGGGAATTATTTTTTGAGCAGCAACGAAAGCAATGTGTCGCTTAACGGTAAAAACGGTAAATTTATGTGGACGAGTGTACTTATGAATGCTGGAATGAACAAAGAACACACCCGGATTTTCTTTTGCCCGCGCAATCGGGTATCTGCCGGTAAAAAGGAAACTGATCGTCTTTACTCATATTCCGCAGTGTATACCACAACAACCAATCCCATAAATCTTGATAAAACATCGACTTGGGATCCCAGTCAGGCGGTCTTATTGGGGGATGGTGCGACCAAATCCGGCGTAGGTTATTTCAGAATGTATCCGTTAAATACCACATCTGAAACTTATGCCCGCCCTTGTATCCGTCACAATGGAATATGCAATTTACTGCTGGCAGACTTTCATGTAGGATCATTTACCGGCAAAGAATTGAACGGTCTTTATTCGGCAACCGGGTCAGGCAATAAAATCAAATTTTATGTTGATCCGGAAAAAACCGGCAGTTATATCAGTGTGGAGTAAAAATTTGTTGAAATAGACAATAATAATAAAAGGCGGAGGACCGCCGGAAAGAAGGCTTGTTATGAAAATGAATTGTGAATTTTCCGACCATGGTCGGGTGAAACCTTGTTTCACCCTGATCGAACTTCTTGTTGTAATTGCCATTATTGCCATTTTGGCGGCAATGCTTTTACCGGCTTTGTCGGCAGCCAGAGAGTCTGCCAAGAGCAGCAACTGTATCGGGAATTTGAAACAAATCCAGCTGGGATATGCCATGTACTCCGGCGATAATGACGGATGGCTGCATCCGGCGGCACAGAAAACCAATTATTATACTGCCTGGACATTGTACATAACCGATTATGTTTTCGGACAGAAAATGGGTATCGGCAGTACATTGGGCGAAGCTCAGTACCGGAATGGCAAATGGAAAACTTATATCTGCCCCAGCGAAGCGATGGGGTGGGGCGGAGATGGATACTTGTTTACTCATTATACGATCAATGTCCACATGGTCAGCCACAGCTTTATTACTGACGAAGCAACCTTGGGGAAAGGTGCGTTCGGTTCAAGCGGCAATCCGGTAAAGCCGATTCAGGAAAGTAAGCTGGTGGATCCTTCCAAAGCGGTTATCTTTATGGATAATCCCTCACAGAACAAAGGTAATTATTCCATTCTTTATCTGGCACACATTGCCGGTAAAGAACGTCATGGCGGCGGCAAACTTATGAATTACGGTTTTTACGATGGACACGCTGAACCGTTGAGTGTTACGCATTTTCATCACCCCGCAAGCAACAGCCAATGGAATTTGGGCTGGGGCAGACGGGATAAAGTTTATAAATAAAATCCAAACCATATAAGCAAATAAAGGAACAGGCAGATGAACAGAAAAATCCGTATGGGTATGGTCGGGGGCGGTCCCGGCAGTTTTATTGGTGGTGCACATCGCAGAGCCGCCAATCTGGATGGCAAGATCGAACTGGTTGCCGGTTGTTTCAGCCGTGACCCCGCTAAAGGGGCCATTACCGGAGCCGAACTTTTTCTTGATCCGGAACGGGTCTACACCGATTATAAAACCATGTTTGAAAAGGAAGCCCAAAGAGAAGATAAGATCGATCTGGTTTCGATCGTAACGCCCAACGCCGCCCACTTTGAAGTCGCAATGGCGGCACTGGATGCCGGGTTCGATGTTATTTGCGACAAACCCATGACCACCAGTCTGGAGCAGGCCAAAGCCCTTGCTGATAAAGTCCACTCCACGGGCAGACTTTTTGCTCTTACTCACAACTACACAGCTTACCCCATGGTGCGGCAGGCCAAACAGATGATCGCCGACGGCGTGCTGGGCGACATCCGCAAGATCGTCGTGGAGTATCCGCAGGGCTGGCTGGCAGATGCTGTGACCGACGACAACAAACAGGGCAAATGGCGTACTGACCCGGCGTTGGCGGGTATCAGCTGCTGTATGGGCGACATCGGCAGTCACGCCGAAAACCTCGCTGAATTTATCACCGGTTTGGAAATCACCGAACTTTGTGCCGATCTGACCAGCTTTGTTCCCGGCAGAACTCTGGACGACGATGGTTCGGTATTGCTCAAGTTCAACAACGGTGCCCGGGGCATACTCTTTGCCAGCCAGATCGCTGTGGGCGAAGAAAACGCTCTCCGGATCCGTATTTACGGCACCAAAAACGCTCTGGAATGGGCGCAGGAAGATCCCGAGACCCTGACCATGCGTTCCAACACCGGAGCCCGTCAGGTCATGCGCCGCAACTGGGCGGGGGCCGGGGCGGCGTGGAGCAGACTGCCAGCCGGTCACCCGGAAGGATTTTTTGAAGCCTTCGGTAATTTGTATACCGATATAGCCAACGCCATCGCCGCCCGGGCTGACGGCGTGGAATATACCACCAGCTACCCCACCGTAGACGATGGTGTGCGGGGCGTGGCGTTTATTGAAAATGTGGTAAAGAGCAGCAAAACAGCCAGTAAATGGATCAAATTTGAGGTGTAACAATGGGACGCAAAGCAACAATTTTTACCGGTCAGTGGGCAGATATGCCGCTGGAAACAGTTTGTCAGAAAATGAGCGAATTCGGCTACGACGGCTTGGAGCTTGCCTGTTGGGGCGATCACTTTGATGTCTTCAAAGCCGCCGCCAGCACCGCTTATTGCGACGAAAAGCGTGCCTTGCTGGAAAAGTATGGCTTGGGCGTGTGGGCAATAAGCAACCACCTTGCCGGTCAGCTCATTTGCGACCCCAACTTTGACAGCCGCTCCGACGGATTTGCCCCCGCTGAATGTGCGGGCAATGCCGAAGCCAAACGCGCATGGGCGGTCAAGAGCATGAAAGCCGCTGCTCAAGCCGCCAAAAATCTGGGTGTTAAAGTGGTCAACGGTTTTACCGGCAGTCCCATTTGGCACATGCTTTACAGCTTCCCGCCGGTGGCTCCGCAAACTATTGAAGATGGCTACAAATACTTTGCTGAAATGTTCAACCCCATTATGGATGAATTCGGCAAATGCGGTGTCAAGTTCGCTTTGGAAGTGCACCCCACCGAAATCGCTTTTGATATCGTGACCGCCAAACGCACGCTGGATGCCATCGGCAACCGGGAAGAATTCGGCTTTAACTTTGACCCCAGCCACTTGCATTGGCAGATGGTGGATCCGGTGCGGTTCATCGAAGAATTCCCCAACCGCATTTACCATGTGCATATCAAAGATGCGGCTTTGACGCTGGATGGCAAGAGCGGTATTCTTGCTTCGCATCTGGACTTCAATCAAAATGGCAGAGGCTGGAACTTCCGCAGTCCCGGTCACGGTCAGGTGAATTTTGAAGAGATCATGCGTGCCTTGAATACGATCAACTACACCGGCCCATTGTCCGTAGAGTGGGAAGATTGCGGCATGGAACGCGAATACGGTGCTGCTGACGCATGCAAATTCGTCCGCAAAATCGACTTTGCACCCTCCAATGTGCAGTTTGATGCGGCGTTTTAACTGAAAAAAAACCGGATTTATGTTTGTAAATCCGGGGTGTTATCTTATAGCTCAAGGGGATGAATTTATGAAAAAATTGATGTTGTCTGCAATCATTTGCTGTTCGGTTTTTAGCCTTTTTGCCGTTGATCCGGTAATTGAAGTAAAAATGGATGAAGGTACCGGAACCGGCTTGAAAGAAGCCTCCGGCAAAAAAATCGCCGGCCGGATTCTTTTTCCGAATAACACCAAGTGGGGTGAAGGTAAAACCGAAGGCACCAAAGCGTTGTATTTTACCACGCCGCTGAAACAGCGTCGCGGCGGCGGTACGGCGTTGGTTGAAACGTTCAAACAGTTTGATTACAGCAAACCGTTTACATTGATGTTTGATTTCAAGGTCGATAAAAGTGTTCCGCGCAAAGCCACTTGCGAACTTATCAGCAATACATCCAGAGAAAAAGGTCCCGGGTTCCGCGTACTGCTGCACTGGAATATGCTGGGGGTATTTGTCGGAACCGCAGAAAACAAGCGTTCGACTTGTTTATCTAACTCCAACAAAGTCAAAGTTCCCCGCGAAGTATGGCACAATCTGGCATTGACTTTTGACAACGGCAAAGTGATTGTCTATTTTAATGGTGTGGAAGTTGCCCGGAATGAAAAAATGCCGCCTATACCTGATCAGAATATTCTGTATATCGGCAGTTTCAGCCGCGGGACAACTTATCACTACAATGGTGCTATGGCTGATCTCAAACTCTTTAATCGTGTACTGACTCCGGAAGAAGTCATTGGCTTGGTCAAAGGTATCGAATAATAAAGGATCGATTTATGGCTCTCAAACAACTTATATTTTCTTCGCTGGCCCTTTCAGCGGTATTTACCGCCGCTGCCGCACCGGTGGTCGATGGTAAACTTGATGATGCTGTTTGGGCAAAAGCTCAAAAGTTTGATAAGTTTTTTCTGCATAACACCAAAACTCCGGCTCCGCCCTGTACTGCTATGCTTTTCCATGACAGCAAAGGCGTGTATGTGGGCTTTCATGTGCCCTTTGAACCCAATAAAAAACTCCGGGCAAAGGTGACCAAACGCGATGGCAGAGTTTTTACCGATGACTCGGTGGAAGTGATGATCGCTCCTACCCGGGGCCGGGATTGTTATGTGCATTTTACAGTCAACAGCATAGGCACCATTGCCGATGCTTACGCCGATCAGGGCGGTTTTGTTGCCGACAGCAAATGGAACGGCAATGTTACAGCCAAAACTTTTGTGGGCAAGGATTTCTGGAGTGCGGAGCTCTTTGTGCCTTATGCCACGCTGGAGCTGGCAGATGGTGCCGCCGATAAGTGGGGATTCAACTTTTGCCGCAACTTGAGCGAGCCCTCGCGGTATTCTTCCATACTGCCCAACGGCGAATACCATGTGTCGGGGGCGTTTGTGGAGATCAAAGGCTTTGATCATGATTTTTCCAACTACGAATGGCGGATCACGCCGCCAAGCTGGTCGATTGCCCGCAAAGACGGTAAATTTGTCTGCAAGCCGGAGTTGAAACTTGCCAACAACAGCCGCAAAGCCGGTACGGTGAATTTGGATGTGACTTTAAGCGGCATCGATATTGCCGCGGTGGAAAGCAACATAACTTTGGCAGCCAACGCCAGCACCACCGCCAAACTGCCGGCTATGAGTGTAAAAAATCCCGGGAACTACAAAGTTACGGTCACGCTGTCTGACCCGGTAAATCGTAAGCGTTTCATCCGCCGGACTTACCCGCTGGCAGTAAAATTCAATCCCGTCGAAGTAAGTTTGCTCGATCCGCATTACCGCAACGCCATCTTTGCCAGCCAGAACTTGAAACAAGTCCGCTACAAAGTTGCCGCCGGTGATAAAAGCGTTTTTCCGCTGACTACCGGCATCAAAGATGAAAAAGGCAAAGTTATTTTCAGCAAAACACTTGATAAACCGGAAGTTGTGGAGTTCCCCAATGATAAACTCTCCGTGGGCAAATACACCATTTTTGCCGGTAAAAACAGCGATATTGTCAGTGTGCCTTTGCGGAAACTTGCTCCGCAGAAAAACGAAGTATGGCGGGATAAACAAGGCTTCTGGCGGGCCAACGGCAAACGCTTTTTCATGATCTCCGAATGGTGCAATGTTACGGTGCCGGGGGTGAATTTGTCCAATATGCACAGCGTAAAAACGAGCCGCCATCTGGATATGGCAATGATGTCCAGAAAACACATTGTTCATAAAGAAATACGCAAAAATTCCATTTCGCTGGCTACAGAAAAAGCTATACGCAAAGAGATCGCCAAAAATATAAAAGATGAAAAACTTTTTGCCCGTTATCTGGCTGATGAGCCGGAAATTATGGGTACAACTGTTTCAGCTATGGCACAGGCAGCGGCGATCATCCGCGATGTGGATCCTTATCACCCGCTGGTTATTTCCAACAACTCCGTTATCGGTATGCTTGACTATATTGAATCCAGCGAAATCAACGGCTTGCACTGCTATCCCAATCCGGAAAAAGGTGTCAGCCGCCCCGGTTTCAACCGCATCGTGGCGTTTATGGATCAAGTCAAAAATATGAACGATCAGCTGCCCGAGCATCGCAAGCAGAGCATATTCTACTTGCAGCAGGGCTTCAACTACGGCGACTGGGGCAGACTCAACAGCCGCATACCCACTTTTGACGAAGTCCGTACCCAGTTTCTGATGACTTCCATCATGGGGGGCAGGGGGATCATGTTCTGGAACCGCAGTACATTGCATTATCCCGAGCTTTATATCGGTATGCCGGAAGTTGGCAGAGAATTTGCCGCCTTGCACGATGTTTTGTGCGAAGACGATCAGCCCAATGCTCTTACCCAAGGCAAATTGCGTACCATGATAAAGAAGCACAACGGCAAGCTCTGGATTTTTGCCGTTTCCACGCAAACCGCTCCTTTCAAGTACGAATTCAACTTCCCGGAATTGAAAAATCAAACGCTGGCGGTGTGGCGTGAAGGCCGGAAAATCACTGCACAAAATGGCAAGTTCAGCGATACATTCAACAACTATGATGTGCATATTTACACCAACGATCTTGCCGCAGATAATCTGAAAACCGTTGCCGAAGTGGAAAAACTCATTGCCGAAGCCAACGCCAAACGCTGCAAACCCGGCAATCAGGCGTTTCAGGCGTTTGAACACGACTTTCTCCAGTTCCGCAGTTCCAGCAACTTCTGGCTGCAGGGCAGAAACGACAACACCCTCTGGCATGTATCTGACGGTGTCGACCTGGGCAAACGGGCGTTGACTTACGACAACAACCGCACTTACTTTAAGGACAACACCCCCGGCAAAGTACCCGATTGGATCGAAATGGAGTTCCCCAAAGCCATCAAAGCCAAAAAGGTGGTGGTCTGCGGCATAGCCAATTCGTTGAAAGATTACGAAGTGCAAATACTTAAAGATGGCAAATTTGTCACCGTCGGCAGCATTAAAGATGCCAAACTCGATCGCAATGAATTCACTTTCTCCGAGGCCGAATTCAAAGTGCTGCGGGTGTTCGTGACCAAAAACAACGGCAAATATACCCAGATCGCTGAAATCGAAGTATATTGAATAAGAGGTAATTTCAAAACTCCTCAAAAGTCGTCAAAGGCACAACCTTCGCCCAGCACAAGGAGTGTTTTCGGCGGTTACCTTTCCACCGTCGCATAAAGCTATGGTGGACAAGTCAGGTAGCCACCTCAAACTACCTTATCCTGTGCTGTGGTTTTGCTCTTTGCCTTTGTTTT
>JAFVQX010000046.1 GCA_017504585.1 Lentisphaeria bacterium | reverse complement strand
GGTAGCTTTTACATCGCCGCCCAAATGACCGGTCCGGATACTGTGATCGGGGTGGTTGGCGGCTTTGCCGGGAGTGGAAGAAAGATTGCTGGTTGACCAGCCTTCAGTCAAATCAGTAATAATAACGCAGCCGGGATCATCTTTGCCGATGATTTCACGGGGCTTCTGGAACATCCAGTTTCTGCGGGTGGCACTCCAGCCGGGTTGGGAAGGACCACCGTGTAAAGCAGCATAACTTACATAGTAGCTGTCAGTTTTATCGCTGTAAAAGTTTTCGCTGTCGGAAGGACATTTATAGATGCGTTCAACAGATTTTTCCTCATACATGGTGTTGCCGGGAAAATACTCCCCAGCCAACAGCAACATCAAAGATTCATCACTGTTGCCGCAGTGGGCACAATTATCGGAATCTACCCGGGCACCGATACTGTGGGCTATATAGTCTTTGTTTTGTCCGGCGTACATGGTAGTTGCCAGACAAAACTGCTTAAGTTTGCCGGTGCAGTTGCTCTGACGGGCACGTTCCCGCGCCGCCGAAAGTGCCGGCAAAAGCATTGCCGCTAAAATGGCGATGATGGCGATCACTACCAAGAGTTCGATCAATGTGAAGTAGAAATTTCTTTTCATAGTCCGCTCCTTTTCAATGTTAACGGTTTATTTTATTATAAAAAGCTTCTATTTTATTACGCCATGGTATCGAGGGGGCAGCTCCGTGATGTGCCACACACCAACCGCTTGCCGCTGACGCCTCTGACAAGGCCGCCTTTACTGTTTGGTTCCGGAGTATTGCCGCCAGAAAGTAGCCGATAAATGTGTCGCCCGCCGCAGTGGTATCCACCACTCTGCCGACTTCGGTTGCTGCACACTGCACAACCTCGCCGTTGCTGCCGCACCAGAGCGAGCCCCGGCTGCCTGAAGTCAACAGCAGATCACTTGCCGGATACTTCTGTTGCAAAGCTTTCAGTACCTCTCCGGCAGAAGATTCCCCGGCGAGTCCGGCAGCTTCGATCTCATTAACTACCAATATATCCACCAATTCCAGCGGATAACTCCGGACTTCCTCCGTAAATGGGGCGGGATTGAACACGATCTTCAATTTATGTTCATGGCCCATGCGGATAAACTCATCCACCAGGTTTACTTCATTCTGCAGCAAAAGGTAATCACCAGCTTGCATATTTCCGAGAGCCGCTGCAAATTCTTCACGCTGCAGAGTATGATTGGCTCCGGCATAAAGCACGATGGCATTTTCGCCTTTGCTGTCGACCTGGATCATGGCTTGCCCGCTTGCTATATCGCTCCGCAGCCGGATAGGCGAACAATCCACCGAATTATCAGCCAAAAGCTCTTTGAGAAAAATCCCGTCTTCACCGATTGCTCCGTAATGGCTAACCTCTGCCCCGGCCCGTGCCAGTGCCAGCGATTGGTTCAACCCCTTACCCCCCGGCAGTAAAGTCATGCTTGCTGCCGCCAGAGTTTCGCCGGGTCGGACAAATTCCGGCACCGGCATCACCCGGTCAATATTCAGCGATCCGCAGTTCAATACCTTCATAAACTGTTTGCTCCTGCTTATTCCTGAGTGTTGTTAAAAAGTATCCGGCTGGGGAATTTGATCAGTTTTCTCCGCTCCGGCAGTTGTTGTTTGTTGATCAGCATATTAAGCATCTTCCACCCCTCAACAGCAATGACTCTGTAATCAAAACCGATATAACGCCAATAAATCTCTTTTTCTTCGGGTATTTCCCTGTTCAGATTCACTATATTCAACTGCAGATTACGCTGACTGTAAAAGTCGTGCAGTTCTTTGTAAACCGGCTCGCCAAACGATATGATCACTTCCGGCGGTTCATCACACATCATATTGTGCCACGCATTGCCGTAATCGGTAATTCCGTAGCGGGCAATGATCTTTTTCCAATCGCTCAAATTTTTCTGATAGCGGCAGGAAATAAAACTGTTCCGTTCCGGATTCAGCTGCAGCCCAACTTTCCGGTAATTGCGTTTTACCAGCTGATTTGCCAGTTGATCGAGTATATACTCCCAATCGCCATCCACGCAATCGACATTGTATTGTTCGCCAAACCAGTTCATTGCTATTTGCGGAATGTTGTATTTATCAAAAATCATTCCGGCTTCCGGGTTCCAGCTGGAATAGGCGAATGCGACTCCCACCGGCGACAATTTTTTGATCAATGTTTCATAATCAGGATCGTGTTCATCGTTCAGACAAAGGAAAAATCCTGCATGTTTTACTTCGTTGCGGAAGGTGTTATACAGCACATCTTCCCCCAGCGGCAACTCATGCGGGCCGTTGATAAAAAGCAAGATCACTCTGCCGTCGGCAGGCAATTGGTACTCTTTACTTACAAAACTGCCCATGGGGGTAGTTTCGATCAAACCTTCACTTTTCAGCCGGGCATAAACCTTTGCCATAGTCCGGCTGCTGACACCGTATTCAGCTTCCAATGTTACGGCGGCAGGAAAACGGTCAATATAACAACCCGAAAGGATGCGTGTTTTCAGCTCCTCGGCAATAATGCTGTATTTTTCTGCTGCCATATAACTCTTTTCCCTTGTTTACAAAATAGATTATAAATCAACTTTACACTCTTGTCAATCCTTTGAAACATCTTTGTATTGGAAAACCTCTTTGCCGTGTAAAGTGCCATGCAGTTCCTGATATTTACAGCAATAATAATTGGTATTGAAATTACTGATGCCTGCTGCCTCAATAAACATGCCGCCCATCTTGAGCCGCTTGCCTTGTTTACGCAAAGTATGAAATGCCTTTTGCAGGGAATTTTCGGCAGGGTAATCACTCCAATTTTTATCGCTTTTGCCGAAAACAAAACTCAAACCGGACAAGCTGGAGCCTGACTGCGGCGTCAGATAGACATTGTGCATAAACTTTGCCATGTTCGATTCCGGCAGAACCTGGCATAAATCCGGATTAAACACCCACGAAAAACAGGTGAAGGCTTTGGGTTCGCATTTCAGATATTGCTTAAAAAACTTGATTGCATCTTTCAAAGATTCTTCGCAGCGTTCGACCGTCATGCCGCCCCCCGGCGGAATGTGTATATCCGGCACCAAGTCGCTGTCAAGCCAAAGCAATTCAAACTCGCTTTTATCCAGCACAGCGGTTTTATCCACTTCGGCAAAACCGGCGGGATCTATGGGGGTACCTTGCACAAAAGAGTCATTTTCTTCAAAAGTTGTTACACAGTAGGGTTCTTCATCCGGGTAATCCCGCCAGAGCTGCCAGCCATTGCGGTCAAGCCGCCAGTTTTCCCGGCAGAGGGCAATGACTTGGCCGGAGGTTTTGTGCTTGTATACATAAGGAGCCAGCTTCATTGCCTCCCGGTCAGTGGTGTATTCCAGCCGCCCGATGCGGAAAAGCTTGCCTTCCACATACCACCGCATCCAGTGATGGGAACTGGTCGGATATGCCAGATAACCGGTACGGCTGCTGTAAAGACGGGTATCTTCAGCGATTCGCATAATGGCATTTTCTGCATATTTTTCCGGCAAACCAAGTTTGGAAAACTTTTTCTCAATACTCGCACAACCGGCGATTGCCATACCCAGCTCCAGCAAACCGACTTTTTGAGCATCATCCAGACATTGGTGCATACCCGGCAAAGTGTGATCGTAAATCAAAGCATTTTCAAACTCATACCAGTAGTAATAAAGATAGTTGAAAATATGCTGAAAATATTCACTTTTTCCCGCTTCCTGCAAAACCATCTGCACCTCTTGAGAGCTGCCGGACAACCCCAACAGCTGCCAACGCTTTTCCAGCAGCTCCGCATTCAGTTTTCTGGGCGGCCAACAGAAATTCTGTTCGGCTTCGGCATAACCGTATTGCAGCATGAAATCAGCAGTTTCATCGCTCAAGGCATAGTGTTTTTTCAACGCTTCAAGTTGCATAAACAATACCCTGTTTTAATCCAGCATGATCGGTTGGGCATAAAGTTTTTCGCCGGTAGCTTCGCAAAAAGCAGTCAACCGCAAAAATCCATGCTTGGCACGGTCTTCGGGCTTGACGGTAAAATGAGCTTCAGAACTCTTGAAATACTCCTCCGCCACCCCGACTTTGCTCATCAACTGCAGCAGACATCCGCCCCGATCACAACGGGCGTGGAAGTTTTCGCCATCCCAATGAATAAAGTCAAAACTCAACCCCTTGCCCAGCACTGCTCCGTAAAATCTGCCTTCCCGGTAGGCACGCAAACAAGCTTCCGGAGTCCGCTCGTCAACCAGCAGAATACTTCTGCCCTTCCACTGATTATGCAAATGATCCTGCACACAGAAGCCGAAGCACTGCCTTCCGGTACTTAAAACGGCATCCCATACCGGTTCCGCCTGTCCGGAGTAAGACTCATCGGCATCGTTGCTGAACACCTCAATACCCAACACCCGGGGATCATGGTCGAGCATATCACAAATATCTTTGGTCGGCAAGTGCGACCAGTTAGGGTGATTGATGGTAATGCCGCCGCCATCGGGAATAATGAGTTTATCGAGCATCAGATCAAATGCTTCACGCCACGGGATCGGGCAGCCGAGTTCAAAGCCGTATTCCTTGAGCAATCCGGCATTTTTCTTATCCATATTGGTCGTCAGCATAGAACCTACCGAACAGATGTGCAAATATACATTGTAATCCGAAAACCATGCGTGTTCGGCGTTAGGTGCTTCCATAAACCCTTCCGGCGGATCCGGATATTTGCGTTCCCCCCGATCGGTCGGCAGCTGCGAAACATCAAGACCGTGTTCAGCAAAAAACTTGCGGAAATCCAGTTCTTCATCCACAAATTTGCGGTTGCGGAAATAACTTGCCTGTTTAAGACGCGAATCATTTTCGTAAATCTCCCGGATGGGCCAAGTGGGAGTGCTGGGGTAATAGTTGCTGAAGGTGGCAAACTCCATACCCTGTTCGATGTAACTTTTAAAAATATCCGCATTCTGGCAATGGGCATGGGTGGAACCCTGCACCCGATGAACTTTCTGCCAGTCAACATTGGCGTACGGATTGCGATTGCGTTCTGCTGTATTCATAAATCATCTCCTGCAATTTCTGTTGTTTATGGATACAATATAAATCGCAAAATGTTTTTTTTCTACCGAAAAAAACCAAACTGTGCCGAAAAGCGGCTTGTGGTGTAAAGTACCTGCTACTCCGGGCATCAAACTTATAAGCAGCCAGCAAAAACTGCCTGCCGAAACAAGAGATTTTTCAGCAGGCAGTAAACTTTATTGAAACTTAAAACTTATTTCTTTACCGATTCAATCACCTGATCGGCGATCTGCTTCATACCCTTGATCGATGGGTGACGGCTTTGCTTATCAATATCTTTCAGATCAATGCACGGTATATTGTAGTATTTGCAGATATTGTGTACTGATTGGTTGATAACATCTTTCAGCTTATCATTGAGCAGAAAGAATACTTTGGCTTCCGGATGACGTTCTTTTATCTCAAACAACATTTTTGCCATAGCCGGGCGGAATGAATACAAATCCTGTTTGCTCCAGTTTTCATATTTGTATTCGCCGATGGGCACATTTGCCCAGCTGTCGTTGGTTGCCCCGAAAATAAAAATCAAATCCGGTTTTCCCAGCCGGTAAGCCCGTTCCACAAAACTGGTGCGGCTGGCATCTTTGCCCTGATAACCGGTATAGCAAATGGTAGAACCGCTTAAAGATTCATTTTTTTCCAATTTCCCATTCAAAACTTTGATTACCAGATACCACCAGCAATCTTCCGCTTTTTTGACATCATTGGCATTATTCGAGCGTGGATACCAAGCCCAATGCCCCTTGGGGATCCATCCCTGATAAGTAGAGTAGCTGTCGCCTAAAATCGAAATCCGCAGTTCATCGCAGCAAGCAGCAAAACCGATCAGAAAAACAATAGCCAGACTCAACCCGATAAAAAACTTTTTCATAATTTGCACTCCATTGATTAAAGTTGAATTTTCTATAATGTATACAAAACAATAATATTTGTCAAATTATCCGGATGCAAATTGTTTATTGCATGTAAAGTGCCGCACATATTCAAGTTACACATAAGTTTATTGTATTACGGTAACACGGTTATAAATACTTATTCAAATTGCGACGATATTACCTTGTCATTCAAAAAATTTGAGTTATATATCACTATAGTGGAATAAGTCCACGATCAATAACCTGCCCTGCTGATCCTTCAGGATCGGCGGGGCTTTTTGTCTTTAAACTCTAACCAATATGGGAGGTAAATATGAGAATTGAAAAGAAAACTTTGAATGATGCCTTGCGGGTGCTGGGCAAAGTTGTTTCGCAGACTTCACCGGTGGAACTGTATCGGGCGGTGCGGTTTGTTGGTGATGGTGGTGGGGTCTGTGCTATGGCTACGGATGGCGTGGAGATGGTTTCAGTGGCGGTGGATGCTTTCACAGATGCTGAGATTAATTTCTGCGTGCCATTCAAAATTAAAACAAATTCCATACCCAACAAGGAGGAAAACAAAATGGGAAACATTCAACCTGTCGGATCTGCTCCGGTGCAGATGGTCGCCCCCGTTTCTATCAATCACCCCGAAACTGAACTTAATCCGCTGGAAGACTTGGGCAACAGCATTGAAGCTTTCAATCTCAAACTGAAAGTAGCTTTCGATGATTTGGCAATGCTTTCCCGCAAAGTCAAAGAAGTGCAGATTCAGCAGCGGCAGAAAGAGCGTGATTTTATCCAAGCCCGCCGTGCCATCGAGCGAATCCGCATGGCGATTTGAAGAACAAAGAGTATTAGCGTTATGTTAATACTCTTCGTCAGGTGCTGAACTAAACTGAACGCAGTTTATTCAGAGCTTTCGTTAGGTAAAACGTGGCGTTCCACTTCCCAGCGAAACCTTTTATTAATATATATCAAAATTGATAAAAAATCAAGAGGAGAAAAAATTATGTTGAAACTCAATGCAAGTTATTCCCAAAAAGTTCCTGCCGATGGCGAGTACACCAGTCAGAGTTATCACGCTTCTATCGAAGTTGAACTTCCGGATAAGATGTTAGAGTATTTGCATAAACAAGAAAAAATCACAGTTCCAAAACAGAAAAATACTTGTATTTCACAGTTGGGGGTATCAGTTGTAATGATGATTCTTTGCCCGGTTTGCATTTCATCTACACATTTTCTGTTTCAGATACTGGATCTTCAAACTTCATACACAGCCATATTGCTGCGATCAAAAGTATATCCATTGCTGATTCGTACACATTCAAACCGGCGGCAGTTGTCCCATCGCCAGAAAGTTTCATCGTCATGACTGCTTCCAGAACAAAGACGGCTTGAAATATTATTCGCATCAACAGCAGCAGTATCAAAGCCCCGTGGTGCGGTACCTGGGTAGAAATTCCTTGGGATGCGGATTTTATATTTTTGCTTATTTTCTTCCTCAACCACAACCACACAGCAGCTATGATCGCCGTTACCGGCAGATTCATCACCCAATACAAATTTACAGAACTTGCCCCGGTGTTCCATTTGCTCCAGAAATATCCAAGAACTGCCGGCGTGATTACAGTAATCAGGAAAAGCATATCGTATCCTGCAAGCAGCCAACGCAATATCCGCAAAGAGGGCTCCTGTGCATTGGATATTTCCATTTTTTCATACCCATCCGGCTCCCATATTGCCGGAGCCCGGTACGTTTTGAACCCACCCAGTTTCCGATACTGGTTGAAGTTGAGCAAACAGAATAAAATCGCAATCCCCTGGCAGGCTGCCTGCCAGAAATAAAGTCCGCGGTAAGCTCTTTCGCCCAAATCCAAGCCGATTTTCAAAAAGTCAAAAAATCCGCCCATAAGCAAGCCGAAGAGCAGCCCGGCACTGCTGGCGATCAATGACCGTGCGGAGCAGAATTGCCCAAAACGGGATTTGGGCAACATCAGCTGAAGCATCGGCATACCGGCTATACCGGTAAACATATTGAGAAACATTCCCAGTGTAAAAAGCAAATAGACCCACCAGTAAACCTGACCGGGCGGAGTAAAAAAGAACCACCGGGTTTCGCAGCAGACGGTTATAAAAATAAATATTTTCAAGAATACCGCCATTCGTACCGGGTGCCATCGGTCGATCATTACAGCCCCGACCGATGCCACAAAAAATGCCAGCCCGGTACGGATTAAACTTATTGTGCCGTTGGCATTGCCGATATCTGCCATGGTCAATCCCATGGATTGCTGATGAAATACAATAAACACAGCAGCGAGGGCAGCTGCACTTGAAAAGGTCGTGTCAATAAAATTGTACCAATATATACGGTGCGAAAAACTTTCTTTGCCGAAAGCCAGCAGCCCGGAGCTTTTCTTCTTTTGCTCTGGTTCAGGTTCCGGGAAACGCGGTTCTTTAAGGAACAGACACATTGCTCCCATAAGCACGCCATAGATCACCACAAAGCCCAGCATAACTTCTTTGATATGCGTAAGCGTATGTTCAAATATGAAATAATTGTACAATGCCGACGAAATCGAGGCTGTTATCTGCAATGCTCCGGTAAAACGCGTCATTACTTGCGGTGGTATCACATCGTTGTAGATATAATAGAACACCGATCCGACAAACATATAGAAAAATTTGAAGATGATAATGCCGATCGCAATAACGATTATTGCCAGCGTTTCAGCAGAAAACGTTGATAAGGGAGCCAATATTCCGCTGAGCAGTTCAGACTCCTCACGATAAAACCCGATTATCAGCCAGCTTATGCAGATCATAGGCATCGTAAAGAAAATAAACGGCACACGCCGTCCCCACCTTTTGGAACGGTAACGGTCGCTTTTAAAACTCACCCACTGGCAGACAGTCATATTGAATACCTGTCCGATGGTGGTGGTGATAAAAACTAGCAATGTCGATGAAATGCCCAACTCTTTGAGTTTGAGTGTAACAATGGTTGGAGTAACCGAAATGGTCATACACAACCCGGCATACCCGAGCATAATCAATCCCATGGCAATCAGCATTTTCGGCAGCGTATAAGTTAAACCGAAAACCTGATAACAGGGAGGACTGTTTTTTTTCAAGAAATCCATATCAGAATCTTTCAGCCGAAAATTTCATCAATGATCGCGGGATCTTTGCCAAGTATTTCCAGGTAGCGGGCAAGCAGTCTGCGTGAGGATCCCCATTCCGTGTTGGGACTCAAGCAACTGAAATATTCATAGGTGATAATGCGTTCAACCAGAGGAGAAGCTTCTGCCAATTTCATATACAATGTCCTATAATCGGATTGACGGAAAACACCACTGGGTTCGCCATGACCGGGGAACGGACGCTGAAATGTTTCTATATTGCTCCACAACTCAATACCGCATTTAGTGAAAAGTTTTCCTGCTTCGGTATACCATTCACGCAAACCATTGCTGCCGATTTTACCCATTTCGCATTCGGGAATGGCTATTGTGTCCTGCGGGGCACAGTAGTCCAGCAAACCGGCAGCCGGTTCAAAAAAGTAACGGCCGTAAATATCGCACCACTCTTCCGGGGTGTAGTAGCTTTTCATATCGCCATGCACTCCGGTAAACGACGGTGACATAAAGGTTTTCATTTCCGGAAAGCTGCTGCGCATATACTTCAACACCCCGTGACAGATATCAAGAAAGTTGAAATGCCACGGCAGAGCTTCCAAAGATACATACAACCCTTTCAAACAAGGGTGATGAGCATATTTGGCCATAGCACGGTCATAAAAACGCTTATTATTGTCGATCTCTTTTTTCCAGTCGCCATTGTGCAGATTGGTAATACTTACCGGCCCGCCGAGAAACAGGGTCATTTCATATTTATCTGCCAGACGGAAAACCATATCCAGCAAACATTCATCTTCTTCCCAGGTTGTGGAGCGGGGATCTTCTGCTGAAAGGTGACGGCCATTTTGTTCCCATTCGGTGCGGATCACGAACAAGTGATCCATGCCGATTGCCTTCATCATTTTGAAATCGTTTTCCCATTCCTTCAATCCGGCATTGACTATGCCTGTGTCGGAAATGAGCATATTGACAAAAGTACCTGTGATGGGCTTGATATGAGTATTTTTAAGCATTTTTTACCTGTTGAACTATTATTATTTTGTTGTTTTATTTGTTGCTGAACCATACGGTCAGCGGATCATTTTCCGACATTTTTCTGCCGGCTGAAGCGTAATCGATCAACTCTTTATCACGCCACTTTTCGCAGGCAATGTAACCGGCGGATGCCGTACCTTCTGCCATGACCAGCGGGCCGCGTACTACTGCGGTATAGTCAGAGCCATCCGGTGCAGCAACCTCTTTCAAAGAAAAATCAAATGTCATTTCCAAACGGTCATCGGCTGACCATTGGCGATTTATTGCCAGATATTCACCTTTATTAAATTTACACGCCGTGCCATTGAGAGTTACACCGGTACAAAATTCGGGTGTCCGCAGATACAAACAGAATTCCCGCGGGCTGCAAACTGAAATTTCAGCTTGGGGGGAAGTTGGATAATCGCCGGAAACTTCGATTTTTGTACCATCTGCCAATTCAGCAGTCAATGCTTCAAAAAAGTTCAATGCCGCCCCGTCTTTTCTGGCGGTTACTGCCAGTTTGGGAGCCATGGCAAGAGCTTCCGGACCTTGTGCCAAACAGCAGTCATTGCCGCCGAAAGGCGTTCCGAAACCGCGCTTGATCTGGTCGTCGGCTGGCTTCTTCCAGCCGCCGCCAGTCAACGGAGTAGGATTGCAGTGGATCCATTGGGTACCGTCAGGCGACATAGCTCCGAGTATGCCGTTATACAATGAACACTCGGCTTCTGCCATCGGTATCGCCGGATCGATCAAGTCGGCAATCACATCGCAGTAATGCAAATAAGTGGTTGTAACACAGGTTTCGCCCAGCATACCGCTGTCGCTGCGGGTCTGGCGGAATTTGCCGTCATACCAGTATTCTCCGCAGCAATCCCGCAAGCCGCCCACTCCGGTAATAAATATCTCTTTTTCTCTGACCGCATGAAAATATTTTTCACACGCTTCTTTGTATTCTGCTTGCATATCCAGCTTATACAGCTCTGCCAATCCCTGAAAACAACTTGTCAACTCATATGATTTTGCATTGCCGATAGTTTGCGGAGCAACTCCGTTGCGGGCAGCTTTGAATACATCATGTATACCGGAACAGCCGCTTTCGGCAATATAGCGGGCATATTCCAGAAAACGCTTTTCACCGGTAAGTTTGTAAACGCCGACTACTGCACCAAGAATGGAGGCAGAAGCCAATCCGTCATGCAAGCCGCATGTGCGAATATCTTTTTTATCTTTGTTGACTTGAGTCATCAGGTGATCGAGCATTTTTATGCAGCACTCTTTGACTTTTACATCTTCTTCAACCATATAGTAGTAGCGCAGAAGAGCCTGAATGACATATTTTCTGCCCCAAAGGTCCCAGAATGTAGTCTGCTTATCTACCGGGTATGAACTTATACAGCCATCCGGGGTCTGGGTAGCCATAATATTTTTAACGGTTTCCCGGATAATAGCTTCCAATTCCGGATCCCGGACTGAATTGTTTGCCAGAATTGCTGAACGGACTATCTTGCCCCAAAACTCACACCGCCAGCCATTATCAGCTTCATTGCGGTTGACAAAAGGAGATTCCAGTAACCGGTAATCAACTTTTTTCAGCCGGTTGGTGACAACTGTTTGCAGAGCATTTCCCAAAGCTCCGTGCAGACGAACTGCCGGAAAAGTATTTTTCATTTCTGAACCTCGCAGAGTTCCACATGATCGATCCATGCGGTACCCTTCATTTTTATAAACTGAAAAGTAACTGACTGACCTGATTTTTTACCCACATCAGCAGAAGTGGAAAAATGACATTCAAAGCGTGTCCATGGGCAGGTGCCGCGCATAGCGGTCTTGCGGGGCAGAATAATGTGTCTGCCGGAACCTTCATTGACATAGATAATAAACCGGCTGCCGGCACCGCCGGAAACAACATCCTGCATACGCAAATAATAGGTCAGCACATAATCGGTATTGGGTTTGAGTTTCAAATTCTGCGAAACGCTCATTTGTTTGGCATCCTGCAAACGCACGGACTGACCACCGGCAACAAAATATTGTGTATCCAGCGGGAAAGTTTTGTGCGGATTGGAAACTCTCCATTTACCGTTGAATTGAGGATTTTTGCCTGCGGGAGCTGTAAAATCACCATTATCAAAAAGATTTTTACGGATGTTTCCCGTCAGGTTCAAAGTTCCGAAGCGGTTGATATCGCCAAAACCTTTGGCTATGGGACTCCAATTATAAAGGTCTGTCCCGGGTTTGCTGCCGACCAAACTGCGATGTCTGCCGAAGTTGGCAAGCATTCCTGCGGGGGACGCTGCGGGCAGTTCATTTTTGGGTATACGCATTTCTACACTCCAAAATTTACCGGCTTCCTGATAAGTCTTGATTTCCGCCTTACTTGTCCAGTCGCCGTCTTTTCTGCCAGTGGTACTGCCGCTGGCACCGTTGGGGCGTTCCAAATCAGCAATAGATCCGGCAGGATTAACCATCCACTGGTAGTATCGGGTAGGATGACGATCTGGCGAAAGGAAAATTTCCAGCGTGGAATCCAAATAAAGATCACGTTCATCGCGGGCACGGATCGGAGCTTTGGGATTTGCCGGTTCTTCGCAGAATGCTCCGATGTAGTAAAAGTCCTTATCGTGCATTAAATGAATAATGGTTTTAACTTCGGCAACAGCACCTTCACGCAAAGGCGACAGGTAAACTTTATTGGCCTTTTTCCATGCCGCATCATCCAGTTTACCATCAATTTTAAGAGCCGTACCGGCAACTTGGGGCATTGCAGTCTGCCAGTTGGCAGAAGAAGTCTGGGAAGAACGGAATTCGGCAGCGGCACGGCAGGTGGGCTGCCACATTTCCTTATCTATAAGGTTGACCCGGGCAAGAGCAAGCTTGTCGTTGGCACAAAGTTTTTTCGCTTTTGCCAAAAGGTCAGAAAGGCGGGCAATTTCTTTTTCCGGATAGATATTGTTCCACAGTTCCAGATCGGTGGGCCACAAAACATCCGGCCCGGAGTTCCCCATAAGACTTTTGGAGGCAATTTTAAGCCAGTTGCGTTCCACTGATTCAAAAAATTCCTTCATTGGTTCAGCACCAGGACCGAACATTACCGCAGCGTGTTCGGCAAGCAATGCGTCAATATCAGTATCCGGGTTCCAGAGCAATTTACCGAAAGTATAGTAATAGAGATAATTGTAAATAGCGTGATCACTGGCACTTTCAAAGAAAATCCCGAAAATGTACGGTTTGGCACGTTTTACGAATGCAGCAGTTGCCCGGGGAGTCGTATGCGGTATATTCAAACCTTTGCCGTGGTATTTGCCGGGATAAGTCCACAGCCAGATCTTGGAATCAAGCTTTTCCGTCCACGCTTTCATCAAAGCCATTTCCGAATCCCGCACTGCAGGATTGCCTTCATTCCACGGGCCTTTAGTAGCCAGCATAACCAACAGATTATCAGGAATATCCACATCGGGTACATAGCGATACTGACCGTAAGCCATGGTGGTCAGATAACCGGGTATTTTGTCGTTTTTGACCGCGTTTGCCATATCCGCAAACATCTGCCACATATATTTGTTACGGGACTTATCATCTTTGATCGCAGAGCATTTTTCACAATAACACCAGTACATGCTGTCATCAGGCATAATGTTGAAACAGGGCAGACTTTTGGGGAAAATATGGAACTGCCATCCATGTTTCCCATCCAGCTGAAGCACTCCGCGTTCACTTGCCGGACGGCCGGAGAGAAATGCTTTGGCATCGGCAGTGATCTCATCACGGACACCGCTGGAGTAACACAACTGCAATTGGGCAGTACCGGTGATCCGCTTACCGTCAGAACTGAGTGCAAAGTATTCCGGATGACTTTGAGCAAAACGCTTTTTGTACCCCAACATATTCAAACCGTGGCAGTTGGGTATAACGATAGTTTCCATGCGACAGCGGAGCATATTGACCGGACGCCAATGGTGCCGCCACTTTTTGGCATCTGCCTGGTAAAAGTTCGGGAACTTGTTCTGGTTATCCACAAAACGCCGCTGGGTAAAGTCAGGACGGTCGTAAATATCAATGGCGGGCAAACTCCAATTTTTCTGTTTGGGTATAACAGTACCCAGATCACCGGGGAAGTAATAACGTATCCCGGCAAAGCGTTCAAGGAAGTCATAAACCCCGAAGAGCGTAGCAACTTCGCCCTTATCCCCATAACGGATAATAACATTACGCGGATCGGTATTGGTATCTCTGCCGATAATCAATATTTGATTGCCGATGGAGCGGATAACAAATCCGTCGCGGTCAAGTTTTTTAATATCAATATTGTTTTTTTCCGCCAAAGCCTTATCACCAATGATAATGGCAGGAGTTTTCCCGCTGGGCTGGTTAACAACCTTGATTCTTTTGCCGAAAGCTTTGGAGAGCTGCTCTGCCGCTTCATTACCGGCAAACTTTGCCGGCAGCGAGGCGTTTGCAGGAACGACCAATTCAAATTTGATATTGCCGTCTTTAACCATTTCAACGACGGGAGCTTGTCCGATGGAGATTTTTCGCGGTATTTTCGGTTCCGGCAAAAAAGATATTTCCTTGCCTTGTACGGCAAATGAGCAGAGAAATGCCGCAACAGCAAACATTCTGCATGTTTGGGAAGATGTGAATTTGAACATTAAGACCTCCTTTTTTGCGGGAAAACACCCGCACGCTCCCCGGGGATTTTCTTTTTACCTTAAAATCCCCGGACAGCATTTTGTTTACTATGTTAAAAATTTGATTTTCAGATGATTAAGCAGACTCTTCAGAAAATATCGGAAGTTGTAGCCTTGGGATTCCAAAACGCTTTTACCGAACTGCCGGCGGTCTGGGGGATCTCTTTTTCAGTCATATATTGTACATGACCATCAGCAAAGAGTATGTTCATACCGCCATTATGCCGCAAAACGTAGGGAATTCTTTCAGGCTTTGTACTTACCTCAAAAAGATAGTATACCACGGAATAAAAACAACCTTCGGTAAAAGTCGCCAGTGATGAGGGATTGGTGAATGCGGCGATCTTGCAATTGACGGGATCACTAAATGCGCCGTTGTAAGCCATGGTCCAATATCCCCCCTTACTCCATTCCGGAGAAGATTCAGGACTGCTGGCAGATGGACACACATAGTCGGATACAACATTATCGGGTTTGAATGCGGCAAAATCTGTACTTTTTCTATCTTCCGGCCAGTACCCGGCCATTATTCTGCTCGACAGCTTTATGGCCGGATTCAGAGGATGAGTATTGAATGTAGTAAAAATATAGTTATTTTTATCTGCAGTTACATTCACCGGCATGTAATCATTGTTGGAGTCAATGTAGAACATAAGGGATTTGCCTGCCGTATTGAAATTGCTTACACAGGAAATCGCTCTGGCGCGTTCCCGGGCGGCGGAAAGTGCCGGCAGCAGCATAGCTGCCAGAATAGCAATAATGGCGATTACGACCAACAGTTCGATCAAGGTAAAGTTTCTGACCTTCAGAGTGTTACGGCACAAATCATGTTTTTTTGAGGTACTCATTTTTCTTCCCCTTTCCTGTGATGTTTTTGAAATGCTCCTGGATACTGAAATGTTGTTGATACGTTAATAGTATACAAAGAAATTTTTGAAAATCATAGTATCAATCCCCCAAAAAATAGTATTATTCCGATAAAAAGTGCAGTTTATCTGTCAGTAAAACCGATTGCGGGGTAAAGAAAGGGGCTTAAATACCCCCCTTTACAGAAAAGGCTTTGTTCCCGATAAAGGTTGATATGGGAGCCTTGGGGAAGAGGGAAAAACCTTTTTGAGGAAAGGTTCTTTCCCTCTTCCCCAAACCCCATCACCCTTTTCCAAACCTTTTATTGGCATTTATCTATTTGTTACACAAATAGATAAATGCCCTTTAAGTTTTGAAAAGATTTTATTCAACATCTTTACTGTTAATTAACCGATATTGGGAACAGAGCCTACAGAAAAAGGAGTTTCGAAGTTTATTCAAACGGTATGCTATCTCTGAAAGATTATTTCCTGGCAGAGATTCGGCGGTATTCCAAAGGGGAAATCCCCATTATTTTTCGGAAACATTTATCAAAGTAAGCATTATCAAAATACCCCAGTTCAGCAGCAATTTCGGAAATCGATTTGGTTGAATTTTCCAATCTGCCGCAAGCCAGATCCACCCGGTAACGGATGAGGTAATCTGAAAAAGTAACTCCCGTCAGACGTTTGAAAAAGCGACCGGCGTATTCGGGAGAGCAACCGAATATTTTACCTAACTCATTGAGTGTAAGTTTTTCCCGACAATGCTGATGAATCAGTTCAAAAGCTTTTGCCGCCAGTTTTGAGTCGTGGCTGGAAGCAGTGGCAATAAAGTGTGTATCCCGATACCGGAGCAGTTCAACCATAAACCGCAGGAATATTGCCCGGGCTGCCACCTGATGCCCCGGCCGTGAACTTTTCAACTCCCCGGTCAACTCAACAAGCATAGGTTCTATTCTTTCGCGGGCAGCATTGGGAATAGTGAATTTGCCATACTCGTGCAGCAGCGTCTGAAATTCCTTATATTCACTTTCAGTAAAAAAATCTTTGGAAAACATCAAATTGTAAAATTTCAATCCCAAATTTCCGGAAAATTCGTGACGGTCTCCGGGGCGAATTATATACAAATCCCCCACCAGCATCGGGAAACGCAGATCGTTTACTGCACACCAGCCGGTGCCGGAAGAGACAAAAAGTATTTCAAAACAATCATGGGTATGAACCTGCTGATAAAGCAGATATGGTGATTCCAGCCACGCCGCCAGAGGCATATTGGAGTATAAAAAATTTTTCAGCTCGAAAAAAAGAATTTCATCACTCATTTTTATCGCTCCATTTTATCAATGCCCCGGCAGGAAGTCTTTTATAAAATGCTATTTTACTTCAAATAATATAACCACGGCTTTCCACAATGCAAATACTTAAAGAGATTTTTATCGGAATAATACAAATTTTCAGATTATTAGTACTATCAAAAATCAAACTGTTTATGTATATTTACCGTTGGAAGCAAACTGTATTGTGGATATTTTCTGAAAATATAAACTCTTTTATCAGAAAGAAGGATCGAAAATGATTGACAAGTATCAAGGCATCTGGATAAAATCTTACAAAGAATATTGTTACTTTGATGATTTTCCCGGAGCGTATTTCCGCAAAACATTCATTGCCCCGCAGAGTATAAACAACGCTCAAATACAGATTTGCGGACTTGGCTTTCATGAAATTTATCTCAACGGCGAAAAAGTTGGCGACCGCTGGTATGCTCCGGGGCTTTCTCAATATGACTACCGCTGCGGCAGCATTACTTACGACATTGGAAAAATGCTTGTTCCCGGCCAGGAAAATGTTATTATCATTATGCTGGGCAATGGATTTTTCAATTGTCACAACGAGTGGATGTATACGGTGAATTTTTCCTCGTGGCGTACTTCTCCGCGGCTGATCTGCGATATTCTGGCTGATGGCAAAGTGATTGCATCCTCCGGAACTGATTGGAAAACCCATCCCGGCCCGGTAGTGTTTGATGCTCACCACCTGGGGGAAGATTATGATGCCCGCCTGGAAATCCCCGAAGCATTCAAAAGCGGATTTGATGACTCACAGTGGGCTGATGTATTCCGGGCTTATCCTCCCGGCGGTATTCTGGAACACGACGAAGATGAACCCTGCCGGGTCATATCGCAGAAGCAAGGCAAAAATATAGCCCCCGCCGGAGCCGGAAGTTATGTTTTTGATTTTGAGAGCACCATTGCCGGAGCCATCAAGGTAAAAATGAAAGGCAAACGCGGCAGCAAGGTTACATTCAAATACGCCGAAGTTCTGGATAGTGACGGCCACGCCGATACATCATTTATTGACCTTGGAGTCAAACGGTTTGAAACTGATTCTTACATCTTCAAAGGCGATGGTATAGAATCGTGGCATCCGCATTTTGTATGGCACGGCTTCCGCTATGTGGAGGCAATACCCGATGATCCTTCGGTGGAAATTATTGATATGAAGGGGTTGTTTATTGCTTCGGATCTTAAAGAGATTGGCACGATCGAAACCGGCAATGCAGTTCTGAATAAAATAAATAAGCTGACCCGTACCAGTTATCTGGGCAATTTTATGGGCATACCCACAGATTGTCCGACCAGAGAAAAATTCGGTTGGCTGGGCGATGCCAACTGTGCTTTGGAAAGCGGCTGGTGGAATTTCTATCCGAAAAACGGCTTGCACCGTCTGGTAAATATAATAATGGATATTCAGCGGCCGGATGGCAATCTTGCCACCCACGGGCCGACAACCTTGTGGGGATTTGAGCAATCTTGTCCCTCATATTCGATTTTCATGTATGAATTCTGCCGTTACTGCTGGCTTTTTGATGGCGACGACCAAATGATGGCAGAATATTATGACAAACTGGTAAGAGGTATTGCATTTTTTGAAATGCTTACTGCCGATGACAATCTCTGCCACACCGGCTACTCCGACTGGTGCCATCCGCAGTATTTTCCCGGTAAATCAGACGGGGAAAGACTGGATCCTACGCCGATGGAAAGTATAGCCTACTGCAATATGGTACAGGATATGGTGCTTTTTGCCGAACACCTGGGCAAAAGCGGAGATGTTGAGCGTTTTAAGGAATTAGAGCAGAAAATCCGCAATGCGATCCGGGATAAATATTATGATCCGCAGCAGCAGACCTTTGACGGCGGCTTTTGGACGACCAACGCCATGGCTTTGATGTGCGGAATCGTAAATGATGATGAAAAAGCTGCAGTCGCCGCCAATCTGGTCAACTCAATCAGAACCGAGAAACATCGGGTTTGGGCAGGTATATTGGGAGCCAAATTCATTATTCGTGCTCTGGCTGAAAATGGATATGCTGAAGATGCCTGCCAGATGATCGTGCAGGAAGAATACCCCGGTTGGGGAAATCTGGTTGCCAACGGGGCAACTGCGTTATGGGAAATGTGGCACGGTAAAGCGTCACGCAATCACATTATGTTTGGAGAACCCTCGGCGTGGATGTACCGCTATCTGGCGGGAATTTCGCCTTTGGCTCCCGGATTCAGCAAAGTAAGGTTTGCTCCGAATTTTGTGTCCCAGACCGATTATGTCCGGGCGGAACATCTTGCCCCATCCGGAAAAATCGTTTCTCAATGGCAGCGGAAAGATAATAAGATCCATTGCAGTTTTACGTTGCCCCAAGGAGTTAAAGCCAAAGTTGAATTGCCCGGAATTGAAGAAGAAATCCAAACCAGCACCGATTTTATCATCGAGTGCTGAAATAAATCTGATTCAAAATATGAATATGCAGCAGAAAGTTAGATTTCTGCTGCATATTTTGTAATTTTTGTTTACTGCTTGCCGTACAATATCAAATCGTTACCGATTCGCCGTCGCGGGCAAGCATCACATTTTCCCGTCTGGCTATGGCTTCCTGTTCAGCCGGATCAGTCGGCCACAAAGTAAGGGCACGGTGATCGAACCAGACCTTGACATTTTCATCAATATTGCCGGATTTTTGCAGCACCCTGCGGATCGCGGCAAACATAACCGGATCGCTGTGTTCAAAAATCCGCCAGTTATCCGGTTGAGACATGGTGGCGTCCCACACGATTGCGTCAATATGTTTGGTGCCAAGTAATCTTCGGGCTTTGGTCAACATCCACGCAGTATCCAAAGCATAAAGCAAAGTTTTGCCGTTAGAACTGATAAGGTAGTTAAAAGTTTCTTCCCGGATATCTTCCACAGCGTGGTTGGCAGGCAAAGCGAGAAAAGTACAGCCGTTAACAGTGAATTCATCGCCGAAAGTTATTGCGTGAACATTACAGCAATCAGTGAGTTTTTCGCAAGCTTGAACTGAACCGTAAAAATCAATTTTTCTGCCGGAAGTAATCTTGCGTATATTGTCGATATTAAAGTGATCGCTGTGGCTGTGGGTATTGACAATACAGTTGATTTGTTCAGCATTTACGCCAAAACGCTTCATAGCAGCTTCAGCTGTCGGACCGCAATCCAGCAAGATTCTTTCTTCAAGCAATGTAACCGTACTGCCGGCAATACCTTCCTGTCCATATTTTGACCAATCATAATCAGCTGCGCCGGTTCCTAAAAAAGTCAATTTCATAATAAAGACCTTTCTTGTATAAAATTTTCAGTTATCTGTAAAACTTGTTATTTTTTCAGCCGGGGCCACATATTCAAAGCTTCTGATTACGGCGCAATTTGGCTGGGGTGATTTTTTCATGTATTCTGAACATTTTTATCATATAATTGGTATCGCAAAAGCCACATTCAAAAGCTATTTCCGAAAGTTCTTTATCGCTATGTATCAATAAATTGCGTACCCGGTTAAGCCGCAGATTTATCAAATATTCCATAGGAGAGAGACCGACTGTACGGCGGAATTGTGCCGTGTACCCGGAAACGCTCATTCCGGCAAGCCGTGCAAGAAAACTCAATGTGATCTTACGCTGAAAGTTTTTCTCCAAATAATCCAACGACTCCAGAAAGAGCGATCTGACCGGTTCTTTTACCGGATTGCACTTCAAAACTTCTGCGGAACCGGTGATAAGCAGAAAATTCAGAAAAGCTGTCTTGCTTTGCAGTTTCCACGCCGGATTTTTCCGCGAAACAGCGTAGATCATTTCCTGCAAATACTGTGCTGCCAGCGTACGGCGCGGAGCATCCAGATACAAGTGAGTATGCGGTTCGCCGTTTTTGCGGAAAAAAAGCGAACGCACCCCATTGAGTTCGCTGAGTTCATCTATTTCTCCGGCAATAACTTGCGGCAGAAATGCTATATTGTAGATTTCAAAATTTTTGCTGTCGCAATAGCTGTGTATTTCTCCGGGCATAACAGTAAAAACTTCACCACGGATCAACCCGTATGATGCATTTCCGCTGTCGCCGGAAATCCGGTGTAAACTTTTCCCGCTGCTGACCAGCACGATTTCGATAAAATCGTGACCGTGTTCCACCATAAAATCCCGTTGTCTTGTCTTGGAAACGCTTAACGGGAACTCCTGATCAATGAAAAAATCGGCTGATTTATAATAACGCATATATTCTATCTCCGGGCGTAATATACCGCAAATATAATAATAAATCAAGTCATTTTTTGGCGGATTGTTATATTTTTCAAAAAAATAATCATGGTATTGAAGTCCTTTATGATGTATAATAAGCAGTAACAGATATTTTATTCTGAAAAAAGCCAATGTTTATATACAGGGAGAAAAATTTTATGACCAAACCCAGAACCGCAGTTTATTATTTTCCGAACTACCATGTTGATGAACGTAATGAAGCTATCCATGGTAAAGGCTGGACTGAATGGGAACTCATGAAACACGCCACACCGCGTTTTCCCGGCCACGATCAGCCCAAAGTTCCGCTCTGGGGATTTGAAGACGAAGCCGATCCGGCTGTAATGAGCCGCAAGATCGATGCCGCCGCCGATCACGGAGTGGATGCGTTTATTTTTGACTGGTACTGGTACGACGGGCCTTATCTGGAACGCTGTCTGAACGAGGGGTTCCTCAAGAGCGGCAACGACCGGTTGGAATTTGCTCTGATGTGGGCAAACCATGACTGGGAAAATTTTCATCCCGGCGGCAGAAAGCGTCCATATCCGGTAGACTTTTACTGGACAACGACTTACGGCAGTGTTGGTTATGTGTGGGATTATTTGATTGAACACTATTTTACGCATCCGCAGTATATGCGGGTCAAAGGTATGCCCTATTTTTCGATCTATGCCACCAACCGCTTTATCATTCAGATGGGTGGCGTGGAAAAGTGTAAAGAAGTGTTGGAACTCTTGCAGGAAAAAGCCCGGGCAGCCGGTCTGCCGGGAGTTTACCTCAACGGTATGTGGTGGGATAATATGGACCAAAGCCCCAGTTCGGTCTGCCCCCAGCGCGACTGGGTGGAAAAGATCGGGTTCCACTGCTATACCAGTTACAACATACCTTTGTACCGTTTCCCTGCCGACCAGTTCCCGTTTGTTGATTATGACGAAGCGTACGAAATCTACTACAAGATGCGCGATATAGCGATCAACGGCCTGCCTGCCGTATATTACCCGGTGGTCACTATGGGGTGGGATTCCAGTCCGCGTACCATCCAGAGTGAAGTTTATGAACTGGGCAGTTATCCGTACCGGGCGGTCATGGAACCGACTCCGGAAAAGTTCGGCAACAAGATCGCCGAAGCGGTTCAGGTCATGAAAGATTGGCCGGAAGAAGACCGGATCCTTTTTATCAATGCCTGGAACGAATGGACCGAAGGCAGTTATCTGGAACCGGATGTCAAACATGGATATGGGTTTTTAGAGGCACTTAAAAAGGCTCTTTACAGTTAAACAACGGGTGGTATTTATGATGAAAAATTTATTTACATTAAGCGGATTATTTGAGAAAAAGATACAACTTTGCTACCGGGAGGAAACGCCTGCCCGTGGGCAGGGTAAAGCACACTGCTTTACCCTTATAGAACTCCTCGTCGTCATAGCCATCATCGCTATATTGGCGGCAATGCTGCTGCCCGCACTTTCGGCGGCACGCGAGCGTGCCAGAACCAGCAACTGTCTTGCCAATATGACCAATATGGGCAAAAGTCTGGCTTTTTATGCCGATGACTTCAACGATTATCTTCCGCCCGGTGGTGAAAATATGTGGTACAGTAATCCCATGAGTTCCAGTAATCCAACTCGCATGATGGCTCCATATTGGCCGGAAGATAAGACAAAAGATGCCCTGTTCGGAGCATTCAACGATGACAAAGAGTCCGGATTTGTCTGTCCTTCCAGCAGTGCTATCAAGGAAAATGTGAGTACCTGGTCGAGTTTCAAGCTTTTTTACACTTACGGCTACAACAGCAATTTTTCAACCGATGCGTATCGTGTACGCGGAAAATTCATTGATCCCGGCAGTTTGTTTATTATGGGCGATTATTTTATCCGCTCTGTATCATGGCAGATATATCACGATTTCAACGGAGCAGATGAAAACAACAAGAAAAATGTCCAATACGCCTTGCGGCACAATACCGGTCTTAACGTTCTTTTCGGCGATGGTCATTGTGAAACCAGACAAAAATCGGATGTTCCCGGTACCTATGCCAGCCGAAACGGCACCTTCTGGCATCCGCAAGCCACCAAGATGGATATTTGGGGTAAATAAACAGTAAAATATTGAAAGGTAAGAAAAATGTTTGATTTAAGGAAAAAATCTTATGCGGTGCTGTTGGCCGGTGTGTTTTGCATTGCCGCCGGAGCTGTGAATGCCGCCGAAGTATCCTGTCTGCCGGAGCCGAAAATTCCCCGGTCAGCCAGGATCGATAACGCAAAAAAGCTGACTCTGGTCAAAGATGGCAAAGTAAATTTTGAACTGGTAGTGCCGGATGATGCTTTGAAACCGGCAAAATATGCCGCCAAAGAAGCCGCCGCATTTCTCTCCAAAGCCATCGGCAGCAAGATCACGGTCAGAAATACCGCCTCCGGCAAAGTTCCGGCCATTATTATCGGCGATACAAAACTTGCCGCCCGATACGGCATTGATCCCGATAAATTCGACCGGGATGGTTTTGTTATCAAAACTGTCGGCAATAATATTCTTATTGTCGGTAAAGATACCGACGTTGACCCGCTGGCGATCATTACTGCGTTTGGCGATAAAGGGCAGGTGGCAACGGTTTTCGGTGTGCATGACTTTCTGGAACGCTTTGCAGGGATCCGTTTTTACTTCCCGACTGAATTGGGTACAGTCATACCTGATTTGAAGAATTGGAGCGTGCCGGAGATCGATATTTACGACCGGCCCGATTACCAGCAGCGGCGTTTTTGCGACGATCAGAATAAGGAAAAATTCCCCAATTATTACGGCAGTGATTTCAAGCAATGGCATAAATTTTACCGCAAACAGCACTATCTCTGGAACCGCCGTGAAACTTTGCAGATGCCTCACTGTCACGGTCTGGGGCAGGTGGTCATCCGTCAGCGTTTCCTGAAGAGCCATCCGGAATATTTTGCCATGAACGCAGTTGGCACGCGTGATGTCAGCGGCCGGGAGACCCAGCTCTGCTATTCCAGTGGCATCAAAGACGAAATCGTTGCCGATGCCAAGGCGTTTTTAACCGGCAGACCGGCTTCGGAACGCAACATTGTGGACTGGAAAGGCAAAAGCGGCTGGCAGTTCCATATTTTCCCCAAAAGTCTGCCCTGTTACGATATTATGCCCGACGATTGTCTGCATTGGTGTCTGTGCGAAAAGTGCAAAAAATATGATACTCCCGACAAGCAGAGCGAGTTCATGTGGGGTGTTTTTGCCGAAATCGCCAACAAACTTAAAGCCCAAAATGTTCCCGGTTACATAACCACTATGGCTTATGCCCAGTACCGCCGGGTGCCGGATGTGCAACTGCCGGATAATCTGTTGGTAATGCTTGCCATGCGGGGGCCGTGGAACGAGCTTACTCCCGATGTACGCGATGCTGAAATCGAACTTTTGAAAGCGTGGAACAAAAAAATGGGCCGCAAGCTCTATCTGTGGGTCTATCCGGGAAAATATCCGCGTGTGGCTCATCAGGGTGGTTGGCCGGATATATCGCACACCACACCGCGGGCGATCGCCTCATTCTGCAAACGCACCCGTGGACTGGTTTCGGGAATGTATTGCGAAAATGACTCCGATCGCGGCATTTACAATTACCTGACCAACTATATTTCCGGAAAAGTCATGTGGGATCTCGATGCCGATGTGGATGCGATCCTTGAAGAACATGCCCGGCTGCTGTTCGGCCCGGCTGCCAAAGAAATGCAGGAATTCTATGAATCGCTTGAACGCAACTGGATGAAGTTAGCCGCCAACGCCAAGATGGGTCCGGCGGGCCCGGTAACGTTCTACCCCTCCGAACTGGTTTTGTGGGATAAAATCTACACGGCCGGAGAAGTTGAACGCATCAATAAGCTTTTTATCCGTGCCAAATGGCTCGCAGCCAAAAAGCCGAATCCTCCGCTGTACCTCAAACGCATCAAGATGATTGAAAAAGAGATGTGGCTGCCCACCCGGCAGGCAGCAGAAAAATTCCGTAAAACCCAAAACCATTCCGCCAACTGGCGCGCGGAAATGCGGGAAGCCTCCGCGCCCATCAAGATCGACGGCAAACTTGATGATGCGGCATGGAAAAATTCAGAAGTGCTTTATCTCTCGCCAATCAAAGAAAATGATAAAGCGGAAGTAAAGACCACTGTGCGTCTGCTGCAGGATAAGGAAAACTTTTACTTTGCCTTTGATTGTGAAGAACCCGCCGTTCCGCAGGCCAAACAGAATCTCCGTGACGGCAAAGGTATGTATCTGAATTCCACGATTGAAATGTTCCTGATACCTGATCGCGATCCCAAACATTACTATCAGTGGATGTTCACCCCCGGCGGCGGCATGAGCGACTACTACCGCCCCAACGGCAAGCTCTCCAAAAACGGCGAAGATGATAAAAAGTGGAACAGTCATATCGAGTTCAAAACCGTACATACACCCAATAAAAGCTGGGTGGTGGAGTGCCGTATTCCCAAATCGGATCTGCCGGGAATTTCTGCTGACGGTATCCTTGCTGACTTCTGCCGTCACCGCTCGCTTGAAAAAACTCCTGCCCAAACACTGTTTTACAGCTGGAGCCCCATGGGCAGGCATTTCGGAGACAGTACCCGTTTCGGTACGTTGACTTTCAAACCCGATACAAGAAACAATCTGGTCGGCAGCAATTACAATTTCAACCAACCGCAGGGCAAAGACAAACGCTTCTGCGGCAAATGGGGTACCAATGCCCGCAGCATATTGCTGGATAAAGAGTATTTTGTATCGGGCGGCACTTCGTTGCGTCTGGAAGGAGCCAGCCGCATGGATGTGACCCGTCCGGTCAAGCTGAAGCCCGCAACTGAATATGCTTTGAGCTTCTACTTCCGTATGGATAATGTGCGTTCTCTCGGCAAGGGCCGCCCAAATTTCAGAGCGTATATTTATGACGGCTCGGGAAAACATCTGGTAATGCCCCGCGGTCTGCATGGCACAAGTGCGTGGAATCGCGTGGAATGTAAATTCAAAACTGATCCCAATGCAGGCAAAAGCAAACATCAGATCATGGGTTTTATCTGGCGCAATGCACAAGGTAAAGCATGGGTCGACCATGTGGAACTTTATGAACTGCCGAAAAAATAAATAAAAAGCAGGGGCTTTTGCGCAAACCGTAAAAAAGGTTACTCAACAGCCCTTGCTGTATCTTTTTTTCAGGCGATGTTTCCGATATTGGTTGATAGTTGGACTTGTGGAAAAGGTCTTTTTTTTCAACTCAAATACCGGTATTTATTTGGAACAGAGCCTTTTATAAAGATTTATCTGCTATTGACCGGGCGATTGACCAGTAATCGTTGGTCAATATGGTGTCTATGCCCATGTTAAGATATTCTTGAACTTTTGCCGGATCATCGCAATAAAAGAGATTGCATTTTATATTGTTGGCATGGGCCTTGTCGATCATTTCCTGACTTATGTAAGGCAAAAAGATCTGTGCTTTCTGACATTTATACTCAATAGCACGGTCAATGATCTGCCACGGTTCAGGATAAGCCCCCATACAGCGGGATATTTCGGGAGCTACTTCCAATGCACATTTCATTACGCTGTATGCTCCCGTAAAGTAGACATGCTGCTGTTGATTATGTTTGTAGAGAAGTTCAACGATTTTTTCCATGGATTTGGGCGAATAATATTTGAGAGAATCCATTCCCTCTCCGGGGTTTTTCAAATGCAGATTAAAGACTGCATGCCGGGAAAACTTACCCAAAATTTCCTCAAAAAGAGCGATTTTTGCATTAGCAAAACGCGGGGAAAAACGGCTGCCGAAATCATACTCATACAATTCTGCAAGAGTTTTATCTTCAATCATACCGCTGCCATTGGAAACCCGTTCCAAATGGCTGTCGTGGGCCACCACCGGAACACCATCACGGGTAAAACGCACATCGAATTCTATCTCAACAGCTCCCATACCGATTGCAGCTCCCAAAGCAGCAAGTGAATTTTCCGGAGCAACAGTATTGAACCCGCGATGGGCGCAAATTCTCGGGTAAGGCATAGTTGAATCATCAGGAACAAAAAAATGCAATGAAGATGTGGAAGAAATCATTTTTTACCTCGTATATTTTTATACATTCTCAATATACATCTCAACAACAATTTTTACAAATTACCGAATCAAGTTATTCCGGTAAAATAATACCAATTTGAGCTGCTTTATAGAAAAGTTATGGGATGGCTGTGTGATTTGGTTTCAATTTTTTATTTTCCACTGATCCTGAGAACAGAACATTTGTTTTTTACGGTAGCTTGCCGGGGGGATCCCATACCTTTTTTTGAATAATCTGCCCAGATAGTTGCTGTCGCAAAACCCGTTGGTGGCAGCGATTTCATTTAAGGAAAGATTGGTTTCTTCCAACTGGCGGCGGGAGCGTTCCAAACGCAGCAAATTGCAGTATTCTATCGGAGCCATACCTATTATATCTTTAAATTTGTGCGCAAGTTTGGATACACTCATGCCGTTTTCTTTAGCCAGTTTTTCCAAATCTATTTTTTCTTCAGGATGTGCCTCAAGTTTTTCAATCAGTGTAAACAACCGGTCATCGACCATTGCAGGGGATTTTTTCCAGCCGCTCATGCCGTCAAACAGTTCCAGCATAAGTTGCAGAAAAGTCACCCGGAACGCCAGAAAATAACTGGAGCGTTGGGAATATTTGCAGTGCATCAACTGCCGCAGTAAGGATTCCACCCGCAGAAAATCCATAGGTGTAAGGTGCAGCTGGTTGATTTGGAATGAACGTTGGGCGGCAAAAAAATCTTGAAATTTTTCCAGCGTATTGAGTTCGTCGGTAAGCGATGCAAAAAACTCGCAGTCTACACAAATATTGTAAATGCGAAAGTGTTCGCACTCACAGTAAAAGTGTATCTCGCCCGGCAGAACCGTAAAAATATCACCTTTGATTATGCTGTTAGTCAATACATTGCCGCAGCTGTCCTGCAGACAATGCAATCCATGCCCGGAATGAACCAGCACGATTTCTATGTAATCGTGGGTATGCGGAGCCGCGGCACGTTCCTGGGGAGAATCACGCACCATGACCGGCATTTCCGGCAGAAGATGAACATAGTTGTTTGTATAATTCAGCATGATACTGCTATTATAACCCATTTATTGAAATTTGCAAATTCATACTTTAACTTTTTTATTGTTTAGGCATATAAACGTTGTAAATTAAACATTTCTGTCAATATAAAAACACTTTAATTTGCAGGATCGTGCTAATTTTTTGCAAAATCAACAAGGCGTATGGCAGCTTTTTTTAATATATTAGGTATAGTGGTCGTGCTAAAGAGCAAAGGAACAATTTTTAAAGGAGTTTATATGCAGATCGCTGCTTACTATTTTCCCAACTATCATGCGGATAAACGCAATGAAGAGTATCACGGTCCCGGCTGGACCGAGTGGGAACTTATGAAGTGTGCCGGAGTCCGCTTCTCCGGGCACCGGCTTCCTCGTCAGCCATTGTGGGGCTATGAAGATGAAGCTGACCCCGCAGTTATGGCAAAAAAAATCGATGCCGCTGCCGACGCCGGGATCGATGCTTTTGTCTTTGACTGGTACTGGTACGATGGACCATATCTTGAACGGGCTTTGGATGAGGGTTTTCTGAAAGCAAAAAATCGTGACCGCATGAAGTTTGCGTTAATGTTTGCCAACCACGACTGGATGGATCGCCACCCGGTGGGGTACAGCAAGGCCGCCAAATCAGACTTGCTCTACGGTTGGAACAATACCTTGGAGAATATCGGCGATGTGTGGGATATTATTGTGGGAAAGTACCTGACCAGTCCGCTGTACTGGTATGTTGAAAATGTACCTTATTTTTCCATCTATCAGGTCAACCGCTTTATTATCCAAATGGGCGGCATGGAAGGAGCCGCTCAAGCGTTGGAAATGCTGCGGAGAAAGGTCAAAGCCGCCGGGCTCCCGGGTATACACATCAACGCTATATGGTACGATAATCTGGATAACCACCCCCAATATGTTTGCTGTACGCCGGATTGGAGCAATAAGATCGGCTTTGACAGCTACACCAGTTACAACTGCGTTTTTGCTACCGATGTATGGATGAACAGTTTTCCGGTAGTTGATTATGCCGTTGCCGGTGACGAATATTGCCGGATGGCAGAAAAAGCTATGAAAACCTTGCCCAAGCCCTACTATCCGGTGATCACAGCCGGGTGGGACACCACGCCCCGGACAATCCAATCCGATGTTTTCCGGCAGGGAGCTTACCCCTATTTGCCGGTAATGGAATCCACCCCGCAGGAGTTTGCCCGCCAGTTGGAAAACACCGCAAACTTGCTGGCAAAGCGTCCGGAAGCAGAGCAACTGATTTTTATCAACGCCTGGAACGAGTGGACCGAAGGCAGTTTTTTGGAGCCGGATACCGTTGTAAAATACCAATTTCTTGATGCAATAAAAAAATTCCGTAATAACAAAGAGGAGGCGTAAGCTATGAAAAAATCACCTGCAAAAAAGAGCAATTTTACTCTAATCGAACTCTTGGTTGTGATCGCTATTATAGCCATCTTGGCAGCCATGCTGCTGCCCGCACTTTCCGCAGCAAGAGAGCGTGCCCGCAATGCCAGTTGTATAGCCAAGCTCAAAGATGTGGGGGTGGCGACTTTTATGTATGCCAATGATAACCATGGTTTTCTGCCTGCTGAACTTTGTACGAAATCCGCTTGCAGCGGCAAAGGCGGTGCTCATTATGCCGAAGGTACCGGCGGCGGCTACTCGCAATGCAAACTGCATTATGCTCTTTACAGCAACGGTTACATCGGCCAGGAATTCAAGACTGGCAGTACTGCGTGGGGACAGGTGTGCGAAAAATATTTTATCTGTCCGAGCGCGACTGCACCCAATCCTGCCCGACCCACCTATTTTATGTTTGTCGGCAACGATGTTGGTATGCAGCATTTGGGCAGCAACAGCTGGCTCAAAGCTGACGATGTTGCCCAGTGTGCCCGATTGCTTATTGGTAGAGATCGCCCCGAAAACGGTATTTATGCGGATAAGGGGAATCATGATAATGCCGGTACAACCTACACGCCCAATCACCCGCAGATGACTAATGCACTCTGTCTGGGCGGTCAGGTAGAGTCTGCTATACGCAAAGATACCACCTCCGGAGATATACATGTTATACTCTATTTGATAGATAAATTTGAAAAACCATGATAATAAAGGCTTGATACTATGAAAAAAGTTTATTGTATTTTTTTAGCTGCCTGCGGTATCTGCACGCTGTCAGCAGCTGAACTCTCTACTGACACACTTCTCCGCAGCAATTTTATTAAAACACCGCCGGTCATTGACGGCAAAAACAGTGCTGACGAGTGGAAATGTGCCGGAGCATTCTTTGGCGGCACTTCGGCTGCGACCCAACAAATGACCTATCGCTTGAGTAACTTCAAAGTGGCATTTACCGGCAAAGGTTTTTATCTTTCCATGGTCAGCGAAATACCCCGTGCCCCGCAGAAATTGTCTGATAAGGATATGGTGGAGATCCAGCTTTTGCCGCCTGCAGCCAAAACTCCTGTGGTGATCAGATTTGACAGCACCGGCAAAGGTATTTATCCCCAAGGCACAGTCATTGCCAACGGCTTTGCCCCGGATCTTTTGAACAGCTTGCGGGGTGAGTGCTGGGTAAGCGAAGTGTTTGTTCCGGTAGAGGCATTAAAGGTCAAAGCCATTGAACACGGTCAGAAATGGGGCTTGCAGATGATCCGCCATTGGGACAGCAAACGGGAAATCGGTTATTTGCATTTGCCCCGTAAAAAAGGCGAAATGGCAACTGTTATTATCGACAACGCTGCTCCGGCGGTAAGTTTTGACGGGTTCGGCCATGAAAATTTCCGCAGCGCCCACCACTACCGTTTCAGTTACCGGGTGGAAAATCAGACTGATAAACCATTGCGCGTGCTTTCCAAAAGTTATTTTGTGGGTTTGGAAGGAGCCGCCACGCTGGATATAACCAACCCGGACTTTGTCGGCAAAGCTAAAAAACAGTTTATCCGCAGCAATAAAGCATTGGTTGAACCGGGCAGCAAACTGGATTATTCATTATACACAATGGCGCAAATGCCCGGCAAAGACCGGGTGCTGGTATCTCATATTACCAGTATCGACGGCAAAACCACCTATTACAAACATTATCTTTTCTGGGATCTGCGTAAGGCTTTCAGAACTGCCAGCTATCAGGACAACGCCGGATTACCCTATTTGAACGCTGGTTTTTACCCCTCTTTCGGCAATAAATTACGCGTTGCGGCTACTTTCAACAAAAAACTGCCATGCGTACAGGCCGAAATCACCGTGCAGGATGCTGCCGGCAATGTTCTTAAAAGCTTCAAGCAGGGCAACGGACAAACGGTCATTGCCGACTTTGAAGCAGAAACCCATCTGCCCGATCTGCGTCTGGGTAAATACACTGTAAACTTGAAAGCCATCGGCAAGGATAAAAAACTTTACACCCACACCCGGACATTTGCCGTGGCAAAATTTCCGTGGCAAGGTCTGAATATCGGTAAAGAACGGGTCATCGTTCCACCATTCAAACCCCTTAAGCACGATGCGGAAAAAAAAGAAATCCACGCTCTGCTCACCGGCTACAAGCTGGGTGAAGGTTTGTGGAGCAATATCGTTGCCGAAAATACCGATATAATGGCCGGACCGGTACAGTTGCTTTTGCACGGCAAACCATTGACCACCAAGTCAGTTAAGCTGCTTTCCGCCGAAAAAGACCGGATCGTTTATGAAGTTGTTCTGGCATATCAGAACAAGATAACTTTTACGATCCTCCAGGAATATGATTACGACGGATTTTGCAAAGCTACCATCAAAATTCATCCGCGGCACAATATAATGGTGAACTCTCTGCAGCTGGAAATTCCCATGCGTGAAGAATTTGCCAAATATTACAACGTACTCACCAAAGCCGGATCCCGGGCAAAGGAAGCTCCCGCCCTGACGATCCCGGCAGGCGAAGGCGTGCTGGAACTCAAAGGCAACGGCACCCGCACCAGTCAGCTGCTGCCCTATTTCTGGTTCGGCGAAAACTACAAAGGCTTTTCCTTTATCATGGACAGCGACAAACATTTTGTGGTTGACCGCAACAAGTATTACTACCGCCTTACGCGGGAAAAGGGCAAAGTTACTTTTACGCTGGACATTATCAACCGCCGTGCTCTCTTGCGGAACAAACCCATTGAGCTGGTTTTGGGTTTCCAGCCGACTCCGGTCAAACCCCAGAACGAAAAATTCCGCAAAATCGGCGAAAAAATGTATAACTACGACGAGCCTGCCGGTTGCGACTTTGCCCCCATGGCAGCCAAAGCCAATCTGGTTTCCACGCTCTATTACCCCATTGGTCAGTTGCCGGGCAATGACCGCAGTTACTACAAATTTCTTTTTGACCACCGGAACAAAGCTCCCAGCGAAAAAGAACGGCTGGCTTTTGCCACAGATTATGTGGAACGCAACCGCAAGTGGATGGAAAAACACATGCCGCTGGTTGCCCCCGAAATATTGCACCGGGCCGTCCGGGATTGGCGAATGTACGGCCCCAAATACTTTCTGCTTTATCACGATCCGGCACTCTATTCCTGCCGCTGGCCGGAAGCTGAAATGTATAAAGCCGAATGGGTTCCGGCTACTTATGCCGTAGATGATGCAACCAACGAGTATTACACAAATTTGTGCGACAGTTATCTGGATAAACTTCTTTATGAAATGCGTAATGAGGCCCGTTTGGGGTTTGACGGCATGAATTTTGACTGTTTTCCGCTGGGCGGCGGCTTTAACGAAACAGCCGGTAATGCCTACCGGGTGCGAAAAGGTGTGGTGCCATACCTGCATAACGACAATATATTGATGATCGCTCCACAGGGTATGCGGCCGGGAGCCAATCTTTTCAAGTGGCGTGAGTTATGCAAGCGTACTGCCCACATGCTCTACACCGAAAACCGACTCACTTACGGTGTCCCGTGGGTGGATCTGCATGCCACACACGGTCAGGCAGTACCGGTAACTGCATTTTGTGCCACAACCATCACCCATGAGCGCAGCAGCGGCGGCGGTGAATACTTTGACCGTTTCCCGGAAAGTTTTATTCTGGCAGATACTGCCGGTACTCAATCCGGGATCATACCCAAAACCATCGTTTCCACCCGGGGCAAAAACAGGGAAGATGAATTGCGTACACTTATTGCTTTCGGCTTCTCTTATGGCTTGCTGAATATATTCGATCAGGGGGTATTCATCAAAAGCAAAGAGTATCGACTCTCCCGCGATTATCCCTTTACTTTCGGTTACGGTGATCCCCAATGTCAGACTTTGCCTTTCTACGGCAAAGTTGAGCAGCCGGTCAAGTGCAGTGCTCCGGCTATCCGCACGACCCAGGTCATTCATCCGGAAGGCAAGACGCTGCTGCTGATCGGCAATCCCGGCGAAGCAACTGTTGCTGAATTTGATGTAACAAAGTTGAATTACGGCAAATACAAAGTCATTGATGTATTCAGCAATAAAGAGCTGCCCCGCGCCGCAGTAAAAATCGGCAAACGCAGCTATGCTATGCTGGAGATCCGCAAAATTGGCAAATGACCCATGCGAAAGGCCGAATATTATGAAATATCAGAAATATGATCTTTCCGGCTTGTGGAAGTTTGCTTTTCTGCCCGCCCCGGTTACGGAGTTTTACCCGGATAAAATCGAGTTCAACTCTTTTGCTCCGGTGCCAGGATGCTTTGATACCCTTTCGGAGTATGCTTTGCAGCGGGGGACTGGAGTATACTGCCGCAAGGTATATATCGGCGGAAATGCGGCATTGACATTGGAAGGCGTGGGATTGCGGGGAAAAGTTTACTGGGACGGGACTTGGCTTGCCGATATCGATGGAGCATTTTCTGCACGTACCATTCGGTTTAACGCCGGAATGCTGCAAGAGCATGAATTAGTTGTGGCGGTCAGCAATGAGTTTGAAGATACCCCCGCAGCCACATTCCACCGCAAATACGATTTTTATGCCTACGGCGGGATCTACCGCAAGGTAACGATCAAAGAAATCAATGAGTTTGATCTTGAATACCTGAAAGTGACTCCGCTGGATATTGAAAAAGGCATCGTTGATGTGGAGTTCAAACTCTGGGGCAAAACAACCGATTGTACCCATGCGGAAGTCACCTTTGACAATAGCAGCAGCAGTAAGACAATAGAGCTGGCAGCAGGTATGTTCCGGCAGCAGATGCAAGTAGCAAATCCGTCAATCTGGAGCCCGGACTCGCCCCATTTGCACAAAATCACCGTAATGGTCAACGGAATAAGTTTTACCGAAGAGTTCGGTCTGCGTACTGTTAAAGTTAAAAATGGCGAAATTTACCTCAACGACAAAAAACTTTTCCTTAAAGGTGTGAATCGCCATGACAGCCACCCTGACTTCGGCTATGCTGTGCCGTTGAGTATTCAGGCCAGCGATTTGCTGATGATCAAAGCTGCCGGATACAACTGCATCCGGGGCAGCCACTACCCCCAGAGCAGCGATTTTTTGAACATGTGCGACCGGCTGGGTATGCTTGTATGGGAGGAAACTCTCGGCTGGGGCAATACCGAAGAGAGCCTGACCGATGAGCTTTTCCAGCAGCGGCAGCTCCGCGAAGCAGAACTTATGGCAGCCAAAAGCCATAATCACCCGTCAGTTATCATGTGGGGATTTCTCAATGAATGTGTCAGCGATGTCCCATCGGCACGGCTGTTGATTGGCAAACTGGCAGACTCTTTGCGTAAAATCGACCGCTCCCGGCCGGTAACTTTTGCCACTTGCCGGCCGCTGAATGATTGCTGCCTGGATCTGGTGGATATTATTTCGATCAATACTTATCCCGGATGGTACACCATGGAATTCAACCAGTTTTTTGAACCGGGAGCCATTGATAAAACCCTTGCAGAACTTGCTGAATTTGCTTCAACAGCCAAGCTGGCAAACAAACCGCTCCTGATCAGCGAAATCGGAGCCGAAGCGACTCTGGGCTTGCGGGGCGGTCAGCGTTGGAGCGAAGATTATCAGGCCGATCTGCAAGAGTATGTTATGCAGTACATCATGCAGCACCCCCGTTTCAGTGGAGTTATGCTCTGGCAATATTGCGATGCCAGAACCTATATATCTTACAATTCCCAGTGGCGTGCCAACGGCTTTAACCGCAAAGGGCTGGTGGATGAACATCGGCAGCCTAAAGAAGCCTGGCGGAGATTAAGCAAACTGCTGAATAAGTAACTTGGTAAAGAGCATCGGCTTTGTCCCCTGATACGGGGAGGTAAGTAAAAAACTGCAAGATCAACTTTTGTATTGAAACTTTAAAAGAATAGTAGAGGGAAGCAATTATTCAAACAACCATAACGCATGGACGCACCCGAAGAAGAAAAGTAACTTTATGAATTACGGAACTGCCAAGCAATCCTTGACAGCTCTGTAGTGTTTGGCAAATTTGTATGCTTTAATACGCAACAGTTATTTCAAAAGTTCCAATTGTTTTGCCTGCTCGTTTCCAATGCCTGTTTTGCCATGCTTTTTACTGCTTCTTCGGCACAGTATTTCATTAAAGCGAGCAAATAAATGTCCTGAATGATGTTTTTTAACTTATTTTGCAGTTGTTCGTCAGAAAGCCCGCAAAGCAGTAAATGATCCATGAAAATTTGATTTGTGCAGTAATATTTGTAACGCAGTTTAAGCAAAGTGTTAATAGCCTGCTGCCGATCAAAAAACTGCAATGTTCCGATAGCTTCCTGCCGGTCACTTTCTACTTCCATTGCCTTACAGCAAACTTCAAAAACTTTCTGCAATGTTTCCGTCTGCCGCTTTTGAATTTCCCAACAATCTTCGAAATAAACCATTATTTTTCCTTTCTTTTTGCTCTTTTTGGCTAATTTACAATCGACTTGTCGCTCGGAGAAATTTAAATTGCTTCAACAAAAATATAGAAAGTCAACCAAAGAACAAAAATCCTGCTTGCAAAAGATATAACAGATGCTATATTTTACTTGAAAACAGTAAGTTTCAGGTGAGAATATGACAGAACAAAAACTCCAATTAAATACCAATTCAGCCGATGTTTCAGAGATTGATCTCCGGGAGAGATATCCTGAAGTATTGGAAGTCTTGTTGCGAGACCATACCACCGGTAAAAATATCTTTTGGGCGACTGACAATTACGCAGAAATGGGCGAAGGGTTCAATTACCATGACGAAATTATGCTTGCCAATATCAATGGTAAATATAGTAAAGTAATACGTCCACGAGTCTAACTTTAACATAAAGGAAATATTATGAACATTATAACAAAAAATTTAGTGAAAGATTTTTTAACAGAGAATGAGTTGCCATCACAAAACGAAAGTGTTGATTTTGAAAAATTCTCTGTTTATTCTGTCGCACGAAAGTATTACTCTAGCGAATTTGATTTGTCAGATATTGTAGTAGGCAGTGGGGCAGATACAGGTTTAGATGGAATAATTTTAATTGTTAATGGAATGCTTGTTAATTCAAAAGAAGAAATAGATGACTTAAGGAAACGTAATAACTATTTGGATGTAGTATGGATTTTAGTGCAAGCTAAAACATCTCAAAATTTCGACTCTGGTGATGTTAACAAGTTTTGTTTGGGTGTAGAAGATTTCTTTTTGTCAAGCATTGGTTTACAAGCCAATAATGATATTGTAGAAAAGAAATCGTTATGGGAACATATATTTTCCAATCATGCTGTCGCATTGAGAAATAACCCCAAATGCTATCTTTATTATGTGTGCAATGGAGTAGTTAATGATTCTTTAAATGACCATTTGTCCATTACCAATAACTTAAAAAATAAGTTGGAGCAGGCTTCCTTATTTTCTAGTATAGCTTTTAAGCTTTGCGGAGCCAATGAAATTAACGCTTTGTATAAGGAAGCGCGCAACAATTTAACATGTCAAATATATTTTGCTTCTAAAACATCTTTCCCTCAGATAAAAACAGTAACATCGGCTTATGTTGGTTTATTACCGTTGAAGGAATTTAAAAAATTGATAGTTGATGATGATGGCAATGTAAAGAATGTATTTGAGGATAATATTCGTGACTTCCTAGATTTAACCAATCCAGTAAACAGTAAAATAAATGATACATTAAATGGGGAAGACTGCTTTTTGTTTCCGCTAATGAATAATGGTGTTACCATTGTGGCTAATAGATTGCAGCAGACTGGAGACGTATTTATATTGTTTGATTATCAAATTGTCAATGGTTGTCAGACAAGTAATGTTCTAGCCAAATATATTGACAAAGATTCTTTAGGTGATTTGTCTATCCCTGTGAAAATAATTGAAACAACAGATATAGACACAAAAAATAATATTACATTGGCTACAAACAGCCAGACTCAAGTAAAACGAGAACAACTGGCTGCGTTAAGTAATTTCCAAAAAACGTTGGAAGTCTATTACAATGCAGCATCTTTAACTCCAAAACTTTTTTATGAACGCCGTTCAAACCAATTCCTAAACGATGGTTCTGTTATAAAAGCACGAATAATAACTGTTCAAAATCAAATTAAAGCATTTGCCGCGATGTTCTTAAGAAAGCCACATCAAGTAACAAGTTATTATGGCGAATTGACAAAAAATTTAGGGATGGAAAATTCTGACATATTCAACCCTAAGCATCAACCACTTACCTATTATTTGGCTGGTCACTGTTTATATCGTTTGGAAGCAATGTTTAGAGCAGGCAGTATAGATTCAACAAATAAAAAATATCGCTTTTTTATATTGTTTGGTTTTGTTTCTGCAATATTAAAAAACGATTTAAAATCTCTTGATTTCACGTCAGAAAGAGTTAACGCTAAAAACTTAAAACCGCTACAAGACATTCTTGGAAAACAAGATGTTACTAATACATTATTGAAGACGATTACAGACTCAATTGTATCATCGAGCATAATAACTGGCAAAGAATCTCTAAAACTATCATCAACGACTGAGGCTGTCTATAATTTATGCTGTAATATCGCGATACCATAGATATTTGCATTTAAAGGCTATTCTGTTATCACGTTGTTTGAATAGAGAAGACGTTAAAAAATGAGTAAATTATCTTTTCAAGCGTTTTGTATAGAGTTTTACAGCAAACATATTCAGAAGCCAAGTCCGGAGATGTATGCTTTATTCGCCAAGAGTGGGTTGTATGAAATAAGGTATTACCAATGACTAAAAAACTGCAAATTCGCAACAGTACGGCTGAATTTCTGACCTTTGCTTCTCAAAACGAAGGGAATTCCATTGAAGTGCGTTTTGAAGACGAAACTTTGTGGGATTGGGGCGGTAATGCCGTTGGAAAAAATCTCAATAAAGGTAATGTCAAGACGGTTTAATAGAGGTGCCATAAAAGTACCATTTGACAGCTAGAGTACCGGGAAGAACCTTTTTTGTCAGGTTACAAATTCCCGGTATTTTTATATAAATACTGGAATGAACACTTAATAATCAAGGTGTTACAGCTCGATTTGAGCAGAAAATGATGCAGTATGAAGGGCGGCTGGCTTGTCCTCCGCAGCCTCCGGCGTAGGAGGATGCCGCCTTTTGCCGCATACGCCCGGCTTCGTTACACTACGCCGTGGCAAGCGGGCAGTTTTTATTTAAACAGTCAACGACCATACTCGCGTAAGCGAGCAACTTCACGCTTGCTCTGTCAAAAGCAAGCTCTTCACATCTTCACCCGCCGCAGGCGGACTTCACGCAGTCAGCGGAACGCTGACTGCACTAATAGATGGCGGCTTTTTGTGGGAAAATATGGGAGGGTATGGGATAGTATGAGAGAGTATGAGAGCATTGCCGCCAACTGTTGCGATAGTGTGGGTATGGCAAGCGGGGCATTATCCGGCGCGTTGTCAGCATGAGCAGCGCGTCTACCGGCTGCAGCGGGCTTTGCCCGCTTCCCATACTCTCTTATACATTCTCATACTTTCCCATAATCTGTCGCGCGGCACGTCCGGCTTCGTTGCACTACGCCGCGACAAGCAGGTGTTCGCCCTGCGACAGTATAGCGTATGCTGTATATTGGTTTTTATCGTTCAAAATTCTTCAGCGGTTTGAACGCCTGTCCACCCCAGCGGATACCGGCGTGGTTGGAAAATTCCAGCGTATTCAGTCGCACCCCGTGCACCAATACACTCATAAAGGCAAGTGCCACATTCAAAAGATGCCCGAACACGATCACCAATATCGCTACTGGTATCAGCCAGGGCGAAGCCTCCCACAACTGCATACCCATACCGTTGAAGCTCTGCGCCATGTAAGTACCCGACATGCCCACGGCAAAGAGTCGCACATAGCTCAAAGTATCAGTAAAACTGCCGATCAGATCGAAGGGGAAGTTGCAAATGGCTCCTACATCGCGCCAGTCCACCCCGCCGATCAACACCATGGCAAGCCCCACACCTCCGGCGATCAACGCCCAGGTTGGCAGTGCCATACCGGGGAACACCAGCAAGCCCAATACTACCATAAAGTCCAAAAGCAATATTGGTATCCAGCCCAGCTGACCGATCACTTCCAACGCGCTTGAGGCATTGACCAATCGCCAGCAGTGCCCCAGCGAAAGGTGTACCAGTGCCAGCACAAAACAGACCAGCTGCAAGTGGGCGGTCTGGTTGGCTCCCGAAGCAAAGAACTTCATTTGCAACCAGCTGGTTTCGGTTCCGAAATATGCTCCGTTGCACACTCCCCACGCCGTGGCACAAAAGCTCAAAACCAGTGCCAGACGGCAGGGCATGGCGGCTTTGGGGTTCTTCCGCAGCGCCACGGCGGCGATAATGGCGCCCAGCAGCATTACGGCGGCGTAACCGGCATCGTTGATGATCATGCTGAAGAATATGCTGAAAAATATCAACATACCCGGACTCATATCAAACTCTTCATATCCCGGGGCGATGCCGAGGAACTGGAACAAGGGCAAAATGGGCTTGACCCACTTGGGCGGTTCCAGCAAAACCGGCACGGTTTCGCCGGGTTCGGGATCGGTCAAACTCAACGCCCAGGCGTTATCTTGGGCGGCGGCTTGGAGTTTTTCCACACAAGTTACCGGCACAAAACCTTGCAGTGCGGTCAATTCTCCGCAATCCTCCGCGCCATCCCGCACGCTCAAAAGTTCGGCGTCGGAAGCTATGATATTGCGGTAGATTTTCAAATCGCTCAAACGGGTGGTCAGCAAATCGAATTGTTTTTCCAGAGCCGCTTGCCGCTCAAGATTGGCGTTTATATCTTTATCCACCGCCGAAAGCCGCCGGTCGCCGGGAGTTACTTCCGGCAATGTTACACCAGTTACGGCAGAATCGGCAACCACGATAAAGCGGATAATGCCCTGAATTTCCGAGAGAATCGTCAGCGCCGCCTCCGGCAAGGCTTCTTTGATCGCGGCAAACTGTTCGACATTGCTTTCGCACAAATATACAAAAATATTTTTGCTTTTAAGTTCGGCGATCTCTCTGGGATCATACTCGCCCCACGGCTCCAGTTCGGCACGCTCTTTGCGTAATAAATCCAGCTCCCGGGCCAACGCTTCGCTTTCAGCAAAACATTTGAGCGTGAAATCCGCCAATTCGGCGTTATCTTCCGGCAGTGCGGTGTTATCGCAAGCACCTTTGACTTTGCGGGCAGAAAGTGTACCCAATGCCCGATCCAAAGCGGTCAGCCGGAGCAATAATGCAGCACGGTCGGAGCTGTCGGCGATATTTTCGGAAACAACTTCCATAACCCCCAGCTCCCGCAATTTTTCCAGCGAAAGATCCCGGTCGCTGCTCAAAGTCAGCAGCAGAACTTTTTTCATGGCTGTTATCATGCGGCGGCCTCCTGCATCTTGCGTTTGGCGATCTTGCTGCGGACTACGGCAGCGGTGGTGGCATCCCCGAGATAGATTTGGATCTTCCGGATATTTTCCATACATTCGGGGATCTTCACTTTTTCAAAGAGGTTCACCCGCTGGGTGGTGCTCAAAAGCTCCACATTGAGCAGGCGGTATTGTTCTTCCAGCACCTTCCCGGCTTCGATGAGGGAAATAAGTTTTTTCACCGTTGCCAAGCCCCCGTCCAGCCAGAGATCGGCTGTGAACATATCGTAGGCTTTTTCGACAAATTCCACCTTGTCAAAGACCGGTACTGTTACCCCGGCAATGTTGGCAGTGGAGCGGCTTACTCCCACAACTTGCAGATTATCTTTTATAAACTCCAAAACCCCGGCATCGGCGTACAAGCCCACAAAACGCTCCAGCTCCTGCCGCAATGCGGCGTATTCGCTGCGGTTGGCTTCCACCAGATCGCGGCTTTTGCGCAACTCCACTTGCAGCTGTTGTTTTTTCAGCTGCAATGTGGGCAGAAACCTGCGATACTGTTTGAGGGCATCGCTCTGGGTTTTGAGTTCAGTTTTGGTTAATTTAAGTTTGCTCATGGCACAACTCCGAAAACTTTACGCCTTTACCCAGAACTTGTTCACCAGATCGCTCTTGATCCCCGTATCAGCGGGGTCAAAGCAGTCGGCAAGGATCTTCCAACCCAGATCGAGGGCTTCTTCCAGCGGAATATTTACCGAAAGATCCATCATTTCGTTTTCAAAGCGTTTGCCGTATTTGAGCAGTTTTTTATCCCACGCACTCATCTGGAAACCCATGGACTGCTTTTCCAGCGTGGAACGGTATTCGCTGTAAAGCCGGATCATGGCGTCCATAATGGCACGGTGGTCTTCCCGGGTGCGGCTGTTCACCTGCTGCTTGAGGCGGGAGAGCGAACCGAATGGCTCGATACGGCCGTTGCGCAAGTAGAACTGACCTTCGGTAATGTACCCCGTGTTGTCCGGCACCGGGTGGGTCACATCATCGCCGGGCATGGTGGTAACTGCCAGCACGGTAATGGAACCGGCACCGTCAAAGTCCACAGCTTTTTCGTAACGGCTCGCCAGCTGGCTGTAAAGGTCGCCGGGATAACCGCGGTTGGCGGGAACCTGTTCCATGGTAATAGCGATCTCTTTAAGGGAGTCGGCAAAGTTGGTCATGTCGGTCAGCAGTACCAGCACCCGCTTGCCGGCAATGGCGTACTGTTCGGCAACTGCCAGACTCATATCCGGCACCAGCATACATTCCACCGTGGGGTCGCTTGCCGTGTGGATAAACATTACAGTACGGCTCAAAGCACCGGCTTCGTCCAGAGTATTCCGGAAATAGAGGTAATCGTCGTACTTCAAACCCATGCCGCCGAGAATAATTACATCGACTTCCGCCTGCAAGGCAATGCGGGCAAGGAGCTGGTTGTAGGGTTCACCGGCGATGGAGAAAATGGGGAGCTTCTGGGACTCCACAAGGGTATTGAATACGTCGATCATGGGTATCCCGGTACGGATCATATTGCGGGGAATGATTCGTTTGGCGGGGTTGACGGAGGGTCCGCCGATCTCAATAAGGTCGCTTTCGATGGCGGGGCGGTTATCCCGGGGGACGCCGCGGCCGTTGAAAATTCTGCCCAGCAGGTCTTCGGATGCCGAAACCCGCATTTCCCGGCCCAGAAAACGCACCTGATCGCCGGTGTTGATGCCCCGGCTGCCGGCAAATACCTGCAAATAGACTTTGCCGGAGTCGATGCGGATGACCTGGGCAAGGGATGTACCACGCTCGCCGGAAACTTCCGCCAGTTCGTTATATGCTACATTGTCGGCTTCGACCGTGATGACCGAACCGGCAATACGGATGATCTTGTGATATACTTTAAGCATTATTTCACCTGCTTTCTGACTTGTTCATCGAGGGCGGCTTCCAGATTTTTGTAATCTTCGGAGCCCACGGCTTCATAGTTCCAGTCAATAAACTTCTGACGCAAGCTCTGGAACCAGCTGCGGGCGGCTTCTTTATCTTCAAAAGCAAATTCGCTGTCCAGCACATTCACCACTTTGTCAAAGGCGTAACGCTGGCGGTCGCAGCCGGTGGCACCATCGACTTTATCAAAGGTGTTCTGCTGCAAATATACATAGTCGAGGAATTCGCTCTTAAGGTAGATTATGTAGTCAGCTATGTCGGTACCGTCTTCGCCGATAACTTTCATCATCTGATTGACTTCGTTGCCCCGGCGGAGGATGTTGCGGGCACGAGCCAGCTTTTCGGCATCCACGACCGAAGTGTATTTGCTCCAGCTTTCCAGCGGGTTGATCGCCGGGAAACGGCGGGCATCGGAGCGTTCACGGGAAAGACCCAGGAAGGCACCGACCACTTTCAATGTAGCCTGGGTAACCGGTTCTTCAAAGTTACCGCCGGCGGGGGAAACCGAGCCGCCGATAGTTACCGAACCAATGGAACCATCACGCAATTTAACCAGACCGGCACGCTCATAAAATGCGGCGATCAGACTTTCCAGATAAGCCGGGAAGGCTTCTTCGCCGGGAATTTCTTCCAAGCGGCCGGACATTTCACGCAAAGCCTGTGCCCAGCGGGAGGTGGAGTCAGCAAGCATCAGCACATTCAACCCCATCTGCCGATAGTATTCAGCAAGAGTTACCGCTGTATACACACTCGCTTCACGGGCGGCGACCGGCATACTTGAGGTATTGCAGATAATGATACTGCGGTCGATGAGTGTTCTGCCGGTGCGGGGGTCTTCCAGTTCCGGGAACTCACGCAGGATTTCCACCACTTCGCCCGCGCGTTCACCGCAAGCGGCAATGATCACTACATCAGCTTCGGCAAACTGGCTCAAGGCGTGCTGCAAAACGGTTTTGCCCGCACCGAAAGGTCCGGGAGTACAGAAAGTCCCGCCGGTTGCCACCGGGAAAAATGTATCAATGATCCGCTGCTGGGTGATCATGGTTTCCTGCGGCAAAAGTTTTTCAGCATAAGCTGCAATCGGGATTTTCACCGGCCAGTGCTGCACCATAAAGATCTCTTTTTCCACGCCGTTGGCATCCACAGCTTTGGCGATCACATCTTTAAGGGTGTAACTGCCGCTTTCAGCAACAAAGGTAAGTTTCCACTCGCCCTGAAAAGCAAAGGGCAGCATGATCCGGTGCTGGAAGATACCTTCCGGCACAGTCCCGATGGTATCCCCGGCAAGGAGGGTATCGCCCGCTTTGGCTACCGCAGTAAAATCCCACGCTTTTTCGTAATCCAAAGCGGCAAGGTAAACGCCCCGCTTAAGGAAAAATCCGCCCTGTTCGGCAAGTTCGTTCAAAGGATTCTGCAAACCGTCGTAAACCTGGGTCAGCAGACCGGGGCCCAGTTCCACGCTCAAAAGTTCGCCGGTAAATTCTACTTCGTCGCCCTCTTTCAAGCCGTTGGTGCTTTCAAAGACCTGCATATCGGCACGGTTGTTGCGTACCCGGATAACTTCGCACTTGAGCTTGACATCGCCGGCGATGGCGTATGCCACTTCGTTCTGGGTAACATTGTCGGGGAATTCTACGGTCAGGATGTTGCCGTTGACTCCGACGATCCGACCTTTCTGTGTATCCAGCATTATTTTTTCTCCGTTTTATTGAGGTAAATTCAAAAGTCCTCAAAAGTCGCTGATCTCATGACCTTCGCCTTGTCAAAAGAGCGTTTCCGGCGGTGGTTCTGTTGATCATCCTGGTTTTGAATGATTTTTGAATTTACCTCTATATTTAAATTCTTTATTGCTTACTCTGCCATGACCGCATCAAGGATATTTTCCAACGCAGCGTTGCCTTTTTCCGGCGTGCGATCAATGTATTTACTTAAAATAGCGATTTTTATGCGGTAAAACGCCAGCGCCGTAAAATCGGTGTAGTGTCCGGCCCCGAAATTATCCAACGCATTCCAACGCAGCCGGTCAAGGATCTTTTCTGCTTCCAGCAAATCGGGATTGTTGAACGCTTGAGCCGCTGCGGCGGCGATCTCTGAATAAAAATCCGGATTGCTGCGCTTGAAATCCCCCGCATCGGAACGCACTTTTTTGCGCAGATCCAAAAGAGTGTTCCGCAGGGAAGTTTCAAAGTCATAAAACTTTTTCACCGCTTCGGGGAAATGGGCGGTTTCTTCCGTATACAGCTCGACTTTCTGCAAAAGCTCCGCTGTTTTTTCATCAGTCAAACGGGCGGCATCGGCATCAAAAGCGTCAAGACTCATGGCAGGTTTTTCGCCGAAAAACTGCATGGGCAATGTTCCGGCAAAGTATGTATATTCTTTAGCCATCAACTGTTTCCTGCTTTTAATCAGTTAGCTTCCGCAGTGATCACTGCACTGACCCGGCTGCCGGCATATTCGCAAACCATTTCAGTAAGGGCGGCATCGGAGAGGTCAAAGAATACCTGATCGCCCTCCACGCTGATCTTCAGACCACGCCCGGCGGCGGAGTTGGGGAACACGGAAATTTTGCTGACCATATCCGCACCCACAGCGGCAGTAAGTTTCTGCACCAGTTCTTCGCACTTGGCAGGGGCTACCATAACTTCCAGCGTACCGGCGGCACTTTTAGCCGGGTCGCTCAAAACTGTTTTGGCTATATCGGCAACCAGACCTGCCATAAAATCGGCACTCAAGGCTTCGTCCAAACGGTTGCGGGTGATAGCTTCGAGGCGTTTTTTCAGCTCGCTCTTCAAGTCCAGCAAAATATCCCGTGCCGCCTGACGGATGGCACTTTCGGAGCGTTTTTTCAACGCTTCGGCATCGCTTTCGGCACTGCTGCGGATCCTGGCAGCCTCGTCTTGGGCGGCGGCGACGATAGCTTCCGCCTCTTTTTTGGCGGCAGCGAGCATTTCGTCGCGCTCGGCGGCGGCTTTTTCAATACCGTTGCGGTGGATTTTTTCCAACAAACTCTGCAATTCTTCGGCCATATCAAATTCTTTCATAATTTACTGGTTAAACTAATTATATATAAATACTTAAATAATATACTCCACAATATTGGATTTTGCAAGTTGGCACCAAACAAAAAAAAGGGCCGTTGCAAAACCTCATAAAAGGTTGCAAAGCCCCTGTTTTTTTGTATAAATTTTTATTTGCTGTCGAAAAAATCAGTAATCTTGAATTTATACGAGGTAATTTCAAAACTCCTCAAAAGTCGTCAAAGGCACAACCTTCGCCCAGCACAAGGAGTGTTTTCGGCGGTTACCTTTCAGGTAGCCACCTCAAACTACCTTATCCTGTGCTGT